>NZ_DAIUCO010000149.1:0-12451 GCF_036846085.1 Noviherbaspirillum sp.
GATGCGCCGGCCGGGTTGTCGCAGCTGGTCATTGGTGGGCAGGACTGCGGCGCCGCATTGGTTGACGACCCAAGGGTTCCCCTGGTCAGCGCCACCGGCAGCACGCGCATGGGCAAGGCGGTCGCCGAGCGATGCGCCAGGCGGCTGGCGCGGACGCTTTTCGAACTGGGCGGCAACAACGCCATGATCGTGGCGCCCAGCGCGGATCTCGAATTGTCGACCCGGGCCATTGTGTTCTCGGCGGTCGGCACGGCGGGCCAGCGCTGCACTTCGTTGCGCCGGCTGTTCGTGCACGAGGATGTCGCCGACAGGCTTCTGCCGAGACTGAAGGCGGTGTACGCATCGCTGCCCGTCGGCAATCCGCTGGAAGATGGCACGCTGGTCGGACCGCTGATCGATGATGCCGCATTGCAGGGCATGCGGGCGGCGCTGGAGCAGGCGCGTGCCGAAGGCGGCAGGGTGCATGGCGGTGAACCGGTGCTGGTAGGGAAGGGCGGCTGTTACGCCCGTCCGGCGCTGGTTGAGATGCCGTCGCAGACGGCCATCATGCATCACGAAACCTTCGCACCGATTCTCTATGTGGTCCGCTATCGGACGCTGGATGAGGCAATCGCGATGAATAACGCCGTGTCGCAGGGTTTGTCGTCAAGCATTTTCACCACCGATGTGCGGGAAGCGGAACGTTTCATGTCCGCAAGCGGCAGCGATTGCGGAATCGCCAACGTCAACATCGGGCCCAGTGGCGCGGAGATCGGCGGCGCGTTCGGCGGGGAAAAGGACTCGGGCGGAGGGCGGGAATCGGGTTCGGATGCATGGAAGTCCTATATGCGCCGTGCTACCAATACCGTCAACTACAGCGACGCCTTGCCGCTCGCGCAGGGTATTCGTTTCGACATCTAGTGGGCGCCAGAGCTTGCTGAATAAGCCAGCGTTTCAAACGCGGCCTAGTACCCGGTCATCGATTGCAGCCGTAGTTCGATGCGTGCGTACTCCGCGGCGATGGCCTGCAAGAGTTGGCCGGCCTCGCCATCCCGGCCGGCCTTCGCGCAGACTTCGAGCTGCTTGCACATGGCAGACAGCTGCATCGCGCCGATTGATGCGCTGCTGCCGCACAGCAGGTGGGCTATCCGGGCAAGCTGCCGGCTGTCGCCCTCGGCGGCGGCTTTCGTCAGTATCGCTATCCGTTTCGATCCGTCCCTGCGGTAGAGCATGGCCAATTCGTTGAAATCGTTGCCGAAGACTGCCTGCACCGCTTCCAGCTCATCGCCGGAAACGGGGGTGTACGCGTCGGCAGCGGCGTAGGCGGCACGCGATTCTTGCACTTGATGCAACAGCGGGGCATCCGGACGCAGCCACCGGCTCAGAATGGTCTTCAACGGGGCTTGCCGGATCGGCTTGGGCAGGAAGTCATCCATGCCGGCTACCGCGCAGGCACGGCGGGTTTCGTCCGTCAGCGAGGCGGTCAGCGCGACGATGGGCGTGCGTCGCGAGGCTGATTCCCGGGCCCGGATCCGTACCGTGGCTTCATAGCCGTCCATCTGCGGCATTCGGCAATCCATGAACAGCAAATCGCAAGGCAAGGCGGCATGCACGCGTACCGCTTCCCTCCCGTTGTCCGCCACTTCGACCCGGCAGCCGAAGCCCTCCAGCATGCGGACCGCGAGTTGCTGATTTACCAGGTTGTCGTCTGCTACCAGGATGCGGTATCCGGCAAAAATCGGCTCCCGCCGGGCGGCTCGTTCGTGGAAATCCATTGGGGTCGTCAGTATTCGGTGCGCTCAGCGTATTGTGCATCAAAGGCCGCTGTTCGCTCATCCATCCTGTTGCCATGCCTTCCATAAGTCGGAAATGACCCGGATTTCCCCTTCTGTTCGTATTCTGGGCGCTGCAACCGGCACCGATAATGTCAAGTACGAAACTCCGGCACGCAGGCTGCACCAGCCATCAGCCGGATTTGCATATCCGCAGGAGTCCATATGGAAACGAGACAGTCGATGTCCGAAAACGATAAAGCACAGGCCGTTGCCCCCGTACGGGATGAGGGCAGCCACCTTGCCGCGCCCGCCAGATCACCCCAGGCAGGCATCGACCTCAAGGCCATCCGCGAAGCCATTGCCCGCGTCGAGTCCGAGGCGAAAGCGACCGTGGCCGCGGAAAACCGGGCGCACGCCGAAGCCCGCGCCCGTGCGCTGGCCGAGGAGCGCGCCCGCACCGAAGCGGCCGCTGCGGCGGAAGCCCACAGGAATGCCAAGGCAGATGAGGAAGCACTCGCTGCCGCCAGGACCAGGCTGGAAGCCGAGCGGGATGCGCGTGCCGCCAGTGAAGCGCGGGCAGCCGCGGTGAACAAGGAAATCGCGGAACTTCGGGCCCGTGCCGAAGCCGATGCCCAGGCAAGGGAGGCGGCCGAACACCGGGCGCAGGCGGAACAGGAGGCACGTCGCCGCGCCGCCGAACAAATCGCCGTCGAGACGGAAATCGCTTCGCGCGCCACCACGGTGGCGGAAGAGATGGCGCGCGAATCCGAACTTGCGCGCTGGCAGGCTGCCCAGCGGATCGCCGCCTCGCAGGCTGCGATTCATGAAGCCGAGGCACGTGCCCGTATCGACGCCCGCATGGCCGAACTCGCCCGGGAACGCGAGCGCGTCGAGAAGGAATCCCGGCAGACCGGCGAAATGCTGGTGCAGGCCCGCAGCGAAGCGATCGAGATCGCGCGCGAACGGGAACAGGCGGAAGCGCTCGCACTGCGGTCGATCCTGGAGCGTGCGCCGGCCGAGGTGCAGGCGCGTGAAGAAGCACGGGCGCTTGCAGCGGCGGAACAGGAACATGAAACGGTCGCCCGGGCGCGTGCCGAATCCGATCGTATGGCAGCCGAGGCGCTGCAGCGACGCCTGCAGGCGGAACTGGAGCTGCGCGAGGCGGCGGAGCGGCGTGAACGAGTGGAAGCGCTCGCCGCCGTCGCGGCGCAGGCAAGGCGCGATGCCGAGGAGCGTATCCGCGCCGCGACCGAAGCGCGGATAGAAACCGAAAAGCAATTGCAGGCCGCGGCATTGTCGCGCGTGAAGGCGGAGCATGATGCCGATGTGGAGTCGCGCGCGCGCCTGCTCTCCGAAAACCGGGCAATCGAGGAAGCGCGGCAGCGCGTCGAGACCGAGCAGCAGGCGGCCGCCGCGGCGCAGGCCCGCATTGCCGATGAGGAGCGTGCCCGGCATCTTGCGGAGCAGCGCCGGGAACACGAAGAGATCGCCGCCGGCATGGCGGCGCGCAAGGCACAAGCCGAAGAGAAGGCACATGCGCTGGCCGAGGAGCATGCACACGCGCAGCGCGTGGCGGCGGAAGCGGCGGTGCTGAAAGCGCAACAGGCTGACGAACTGACCCGCGCCGAACGCGACCGCGCCGAGGCGGAACGCCAGGCTGTCATTGCCCTGCAGGACAAGGTGCGTGCGGAGGAAGCCGCCCAGGCAGCGGCGCAGGCCCGTACCATCGCAGAACGCGAACATGCCGCATTGCTGCGCATGGAGGAAGCCGCGCATGAAGCCGCACGCGCGGCGAAGGAAGACGAGGCTGCCGCCGCGAAGCTCACGCTGGCCAAGGCGATCGAGCAGGCAGACATGACGCGCAAGACCGCCGAAGCCGCCGTCCTCAAGGCACGCAAGGCGGTGGAAATGGCCAGCCTGCAGCGCCAGCGTGCGATGGATGAGCAGGCGGCGCTGGACGCGATCCAGCAAACCGTCGAACTGGAACAGCAGCGGGTGGACATGGCGCGCCAGGCGCTGGAGGCCGCGCAGGAAAAGGCGGCGGCGGAACAAGCCGCCTGTACCGAAATCGCGGCCCGTATGGAAGCCGACCGCGCCCACGCGGAAACGATGCGCGAGCGGGAGCGAAGCGAGCGCGAACTCCGCCAGGCAGCGGAAGCGGAAGCGGCAGCGGCGCGTCACATCATTCTGCAAAATCAGGCAGTGGCCGATATGCAGCACAAGGCGGCGCAGGCAGCCATGGAAAAATCCCGCGAGCTGGCTGCAGCGGCAAGTGCCGAACGTGAGCGTGCCGACGCCGAACAGCAGGCCGTCCAGGCGCTCCAGGAAAAGCTGCAGGCCGAGCAGGCAGCACGCGACGAAGCCCTGGCGCGTGCCCGGGCCGACAGCGAGCAGGCTGCCGCCGAGCGTGAACGCGAGGGCATCGAACAGCAGGCACGCATCGCCACCGAGGCCAGACTGGCGGCCGAAAAGCAGCATATGGATCAGCTTGCCCGGACTGCGGCGCTTGAAGGCATGGCAGCCGAGGCGGCACAGGCGAAGGCGCAGGAAGCCGCGGAACTGGCAACCACCCTCGAGCAGCGCACGGAAGCCGAACAGCAGGCGCGCATCGCCATCGGGAAGAAACTCGCCGCTGAACAGGCTGCGCGGGATTATGCGCAAGCGCGCGCCAGGGCGGAAGCCGAGCATGCGCAATCGACGCGGGTCCGCGAGGAACAGGAAAAAGCCGCATTGGACGCTGCCGAAACGGAGCGTGCATCCGCGCAGCGCCAGATGGAGCAGGCATCCCGGCAGGCGGAAGCCGCTCGCCAGGCCGCCGCCGCGGCAGAGGCGCGGGCAATGAAAGCTGCCGAACTCGCACGGCTCGAACAGGAGCGCGCCGACGCCGAACAGCAGGCACTGGACGCGGTCCAGGCCAGATTGCAGGCGGAGCAGTCTGCCTGCGCCGATGCGAAAGCACGCAGCCAGGCGGAGCAGGAGCACGCCCAGGTGCAGCAGTCGCGGGCGCAGGCGGAACAGGACGCCCGTCGCTTCACCGATACCTTGCTGGCAGCGGAAAAGCAGCAGATGCAAAAAGCGGCGGAACAAGCCGAACTGGAGCGCAAGGCCGCAAGCATTGCACTGCGCAAGGTGCGCGATGCAATGGAATTGGCGCGCAAGGAACAGGAGCGCATCGCGGCCGAAAAACAGGCCGCCGAGGCGATCGGGGAAAAGCTGGCGGCTGAACAGGCTGCGCTGGCCCACGCCGAGGCCCGCGCACAAGCCGAGCAGCAACATGCGGAAGCAATGCGCCAAAAAGAAGTGGCGGAGCGCACGGCGCGGGAAGCCGCCGCAGCCGCCAGTGCAGCGGAACACCAGCTCCTGGAAAAAGCCGCCGAGCAGGCAGCCTTGCAAAGCAGCCATGCCCGCATGGTGGAAGAAAAGGCGCGCAATGCGGCCGAGCTCGCAGATGCCGAACGCCGGCGCGCCGACGCGGAGAAACAGGCTGCGCTGGCGCTGGCGGGCAAGCTGGCCGCGGAAAAAGCGGCGATGCTTCACGCCGAGGCCAGGGCCACCGCTGAAACCCGTCATGCGAATGCGATGCAGGCCCGGGAGCGGCAGGAGCGTGCCGCGCGCGAAGCGATCGAAGCGGCCGGCGCGGCGGAACAGCTGTCGTTTCAGAAAGCTGCCGAGCAGGCGGCACTGCAGCGCGCCGTCGCCGATACCGCGGTTGCCAAGGCGCGTGAAGCCGCGCGGCTCGCCCATGCAGAACAGCAGCGTGCTCTTGCCGGGCAGCTCGCGTTCGAAGCGCTGCAGCAGAAGCATCATGTGGAATGTGAGCGCCTGGCGGCAGAGCAGCGTGCGATGGCTGCCGCACAGGAAAAGCTGTTGGCCGAACAGGCGGCCTGCAAGTGCGCGGAAGAACGTGCACGCATTGAATCGGAGCAGGCTGCGGCCGCATCCGCCCGCCACGAAGCCGAGCGTCTAGCCCGTGACGCCAGCGAGGCCAGCCGTTTGGCGGAGGAGCAACTGCGCGAGAAAGCGGCCGAGCGGGCGCAACTGCAACGCGAGGCCGCCGATGCCGCCGCTGCCCGCGCCCGCGAGGCGATCGAACTTGCACGCGTGGAGAGCGCCCGCGCCAGTGCCGAACAGCAGGCGCTGGTTGCCCTGCAGGAGAAAACGCAAGCCGAACACGCTGCGCGCATCGAAGCGGAGCAGCGTGCCGAGACCGATCGCGACGCTGCGCAGATGGCGCTGCAGCGCCGTCAGGCCGATGCACAGGCGCGTAGTGCAGGAGAAGCACGCGCTGCGGCGGAACGCCGCGCAGCCGAGGCCGCGCGCAAGCAGGCAAGCGAATATGCGGTGGTCACGGCCAATGCCAAGGCGCTGGAAGCCAGGCTGAGGCAGGAACAGGAAGCGGCAAGGCTGACAGCGAGGGAGCTGATGACCCGGATGCGCGAACAGCGCAAGGATCTGCAGGAATGGCGTGACCGTGCCGCCGCGGTGCTGGCCGACGCACCCGATTCAATTCCCAAGCCGGTCGGCGGATTCAAACGGGCCGTGCTGCTGCGAAGCGCCGCGGCAATCGCTGGCATTACGGTCGTTACCTTGCTGTTGAATACGCAAGGCACGGGAGTGGTTCCGGCACATGCATCCGTTCAGCCTGTGCCGGCACAGCCGCCACTGGTGCAGCCCGCAGCGGTGCAGCCCGCTGCCATGGCCTTGACCGCCGCCGATGCGGACAACAGCGCAGCGCGGCTCGCCCAGTTGCAAATGTCGTATCGCATGACCGCGGCATCCAGTGCGAATGAGGATGAGTCGAACTGACACTGCTCTAATTTATGGCTGCCGGCCTGCCGTTGCGGGAATGGTAAGCGGCGTCGATGAAATGGCGTATTTAGGCCAGTGCGGTTAGAATGCACTGGTTTAAAACCAGGCTTCAAGGTACCCGCGGTGCGGTGGTAGCGTCGCCTTGCGACGTACCGGCGGATCAGGCAAGAGCCACTCCTGGAACGCACGGCGCACAAGATTTATATTCAAACCATTCTCTTTGTCGCCCACTCATCGAGAGGAAATTCATGAACCCGTTCTCACACCCCCCGAGATATGCGTCGCTTTATCCGGCATTCAAGCGGACACTTGCGCTGTCGTTGATTGCTGCCGCACTATCCGGGACGGCGCTGGCCGATGACAGCGCAGATGTCGGAAGATTGATGCGTTCCGGGCAGTTCACGGAGGCGATGAGCAAAGTTGAGGCTTCTCTTGCCAAGAATCCGCGGGATGCGCAGATGCGGTTCATGAAAGGTGTGATCCTGACCGAGCAGAACAAGTCGGCCGAGGCAATCACGGTATTCACGAAGCTGACCGAAGATTTCCCGGCGCTGCCGGAACCCTACAACAACCTCGCCGTGCTGTATGCCGCCAATGGCCAGTACGACAAGGCACGTGCTGCGCTCGATGCGGCGATCCGTACCAACCCGTCGTATGCAACGGCCTATGAAAATCTCGGCGACGTGCATGCCAAACTGGCCAGCCAGGCCTATGACAAGGCATTCCAGCTCGACTCCGCCAACAGCACAGCCAAATCCAAACTGACCCTCGTTCGCACCCTCGTTGCCGGTGGAAATGGCGCTGTATCCACCGCCACCACGGGCAGTGCCGCTAAACCAGCCGCTCCGGCAACTTCCGTCCCGCCGGTCGCGGCGGCACAGAAGCCTGCCGCCGAGCCGCCGAAAGTCGCGATGGTTACCCCGCAGGCAGCGGTGCCAGCCAAGCCGGAAATCAAAATAGAGCCGAAGCCCAAGGCGGACGCGGAAAAACCGGTTGCCAAGGCGGCCGCCGGCGCCGGTGAAAAGGATGATGTAATGGATACGGTGACCGAATGGGCGCGTGCATGGAGCGAACAGGATATGAAAAAATATCTTGGCGCTTACAGCGGTGACTTCCAGACGCCGGGCGGTCAGCCCCGCAAGAGCTGGGAAGATGAACGTCGTGCCCGAATTGTCGGAAAGAATCGCATCAATGTCCGCATCGAGACGCCGCAAGTTAACGTAAATGGAAACACTGCCACGGTAAAATTCCGTCAAATTTATCAATCCGACCGGCTGACCGCCAATACCCGCAAGACCCTGGTACTGACCAAGCAGGCCGGAAGATGGCAGATCAAACAGGAGCAGACTGGTAGCTGATGTTTCGCTTTTGTACACCCAAGCGCCCGGCAGGATCTCCCCCCGGGCGCATTATTCTTTCAGGACTCTGCTGGCTGCTCGCCGGCGGCGGCCTTGTCGCGTCACCTGTCCTTCTGACAAAACCCGCCGCAGCGCAGTCGAGGCCGCAAGCCGATCAGATCAAGCCCGATCCGGAATTCATGCTGATCGAGGTTTACAAGGAACTGTCCGCCAACCGCCTGCGCCATGCACAGGCCAAAGCGGATGCGCTTGTGGAGGCTTATCCGAATTTCCGGCTTGGCCATCTCGTGCGAGGCGATCTCCTTCTCATGCATACCCGGCCGGTCACCACGCTCGGCGCGGTCGCCGGCGCCCCTGAGGACAAGCTCAAGAGCCTGCGTGACGAAGCGATGGTGCGGCTGAAGTGGCTGCGCGAACGCCCGAATCCTGACCTGATGCCGCGTCCGATATTGCAGATGCGCGACGATCAAAAGCATGTGCTGCTCGTCGATGCGAAGCGCTCGAGGTTATATGTCTACGAGAATCGCGGCGGCCGGCCGAAGTATGTCACCGACTACTACATCAGCCAGGGCAAGTTCGGGGTCAACAAGCTGAAGGAAGGCGATCAGAAAACCCCGGTGGGCGTGTACTACATCACCGGCAGGCTGTCGGCTGCGCGGCTTCCTGATTTCTACGGTTCGGGCGCATTGCCGATCAATTACCCCAATGAATGGGACCGGCTCAACGGCCGGAGCGGCTCCGGCATCTGGCTCCACGGTACGCCATCCGACAGTTTCAGCCGTCCGCCACTTTCCTCGGACGGTTGCGTGGTGCTCACCAACCCGGATCTGCACAAACTGTCCGCCTCGGTCGAAATCGGGAAGACCCCGGTGGTCATCGCCGAAAGCGTTGAATTTGTCAGCCAGGCGAAGTGGGAGAGCTACCGAAATACTGCGGCCAGGCTGGTGGAGGACTGGCGACGGGATGTGGAAAGCCTGAATCCGAACCGCCTCTTCGCCAATTATTCGCGGCAATTCAAGTCGGACCAGGGCGAGGACTTCAATGAATGGTGGGCGAAATATCAGAAGTTTCCAGTGAACGCAAAGAAGCTTTCACTGAAATTGCGCGATATGACCTACTTTTTCTACCCCGACCGTGACGACCTGATCGTCAGTACGTTCACCCAGGATGCCTTCAACGGGAAAAGCCGGAGCACCGTGCGCAAGCGGCAGTATTGGGCGAAGGAAGGCGCGCAATGGAAGATCGTCTATGAACTCAATCTCTGATTGGAAGCGATCGGAGTTTGTCCCAAAACAAAACAAGGAGGCTGCTGCGGCGGCCTTTTTTGTTGTCCAACGTTCCCGTCCGGGTGATGAAGCAGCCACCACACATCCGGTTACAAAATGCGCCGGTCAAAGTGCAGGGCGGCGATTGCTGGTCTGATCGGCATCAAGTGCCGCGCCGCGCCAATTCCTACAATCGAAGCATTCAGATGCGCTGAGTCATTGTCAGGGCATGCCACACCCCTGTCTGGTCCTGCGGAACTTAGCCGGGCCGACAACGTCATTTATAAGAAGCCAATGTACGCGGCATGCCCTTGACAGCAGGCAATGCGGGTAATTTCCCGTCGTATGGACGTTGCTGTCAGCATCCACACCGGCTCGCTACATACATGAATCGCCGGAATACTTTCGAAGGCAGGCAAGTTTGACTAACCCAACCATCCCGCCGCAGCGTCCCGGATTCGAACCCCGATACCAAGACAGGGATAAAGGGAGTTCGGGACCAGGACAGCCGTTTGCGGACCAGCAAGCTGCACCGGGCCCGTCCGTCCGCAAGGAGCCAGGTTTCAAGGAACCGGGCGGTCAGCCGCACGCCTCCGGTGTTGATGCCTCGATGTTTTCACATCCTGCCTACACCTACAACCGGAACGATGTGCATGGTTATGCCGGGGTCGCCTATCAGAATGTTCAGCAGCCCAAGCGACGGTGGACTCGTGTTGTGCTCATGCCGACGATCTTCGTGGTGGGCGCCTTCGTCGGCCTGAGCGCCAACTGGTGGATGAAGAAACCAGCCGGCGAACCGGCGCGCAGCAGCCCAGCCGCGGTTGTCAGTATTCCGATGGAGAAGGACGAGCCTAACTTGCCCGCCACTGCGGGCACGCGCAAGGGGATTAGCGCCAGTGAATTACCCTATGACGGAAATCCTCCGCCGATGAAGGACGATGGAGCGGTTGCCGCCGCTGCGGCGACGGACGCCGTCATCCCGTCGAGCGGCGCATCGGGCGCTGCCACCGGCGAAAGTGCCGCCGGCAGCGAAACGGACGACGGCAGGACAAAAACGGCGGAAGTCGAGGAGCGTGCCCCGCCCCCGCCGGTCGCCGGCGTAACCGCCAGACAACCTGCCGCCCAGGTTCGTGAAGCGGATCAGAAGGCTGCCGCAATCGAAGCGGACATACCGCAAAAAGCAGTCGCGCCGAAAAGCGCCGCCAGGGAACCGGAGGTCGCGCTGGCCCGCGAGGCGGACCGCAAGGCAGCATCTATCGAAGACGATACGCCGCAAAAAGCGGCAGCGTCCAGACGTATCGCCAAGGATCCCGAAATCGACCGCATCCGTCGCCAGGCTGCGCTGGATCGGGCTGATGCGGTACAGGCCGAAAAGAACCGGGAAATTGAGCGGATACGACAGCAGGCGGCTGAAGAGTTAAAAAAAAAGAATGAAAATCAGCGGGCAGCGGACGAAGCGCGCACCAGAGCGACGAATCGTCCAAACGTGACCTCCGCGTCGGAAAAACGCCAGTCCCCTGTTGCGGGAGCAAGCAAACGAGCACTCCTGGCCCAATGCGAGCGTCGCTCGAATTTCATCCTGAGAGAGCACTGCAAGTGGGAAATATGTGACGGCAGCTGGGGTAAAAATGGCTGCCCGTCCTATGAAAAGCAGGCAAGCGCATTTTGAGCGCCTGCTGACGCGGCACATTCGCGATCACGACATCTTCAGGACCGAACCCCTTACAACGTTGGGTCCAAAATTCCGAAGCCAGTAAACGATGCAATAAAACCACATCCCTGGTGTGGCTTTCGCTTCCCTGCTCAGAGTAATTCCTTTCGGCAAGCTTTTTGCTTTTCAGATTCGATACAATCTCGACACTGTGCACTGTGCACTGTGCACTGTGCACTGTGCACTGTGCACTGTGCACTGTTCGATCGTTGTTTTCGGGATTTGTTGTTAAAGAATAAAGGCAGAAGACTGTTTCCGATTTTATTGCAGCCGGGTTACATTATCCGTCTGCTTTCCTCAGATAAACGTTTCTGCGCTTTTGGAAACGCGCAATACGCATAGTTAAGTTTCTTGTCCGCAGTCTTCTGGAATATGCCGATGATCAATATCACCGTTGTCTCGTATAACAATGAATCCGTGTCCCACCCGGCATCAATCACCTTCGGCCCGGAAGGCAAAACCCTGGGACGAGGCAAGGACAACCATCTGGTGCTGGAAGATCCGAAAAACCTGGTGTCCCGGATTCATGCGCGGGTTAAAAGTGACGGATTCCGTCACAGCATCGTCAACATGAGTCAGCACAACCCGATTCTTGTCAATAATTGCGAAATTGAGCCGGACCGCGAATACGATCTGCATATCGGCGATGAAATCCGGATTGGACTCTACGTACTCCGGGCGGAGGCGCAGCGGCATGCAGGGCCTTCGCTGGCCGTCTCCAACGGCATGCCGGTAAACAGTGTCGCCGAACCAGCCCTTGCGATGGAAGCATCCGCCGTCATCGGCAACGAAGCCAAGGCTGCGCTGGAAGCCATCCGCAATGCGAGCATTGCCAGCAGCGCTCCCATGCACCAGTCACGCAGCGCCATGCCGGAGGCGCCCGAGGCGGCGCCGGTCAGTGAAAGCAATCAGGTGTTGCTCGACGCATTCCTGAAAGGCGCCGGGATTCCTTCCGTAACCGTCGCCCAGGGATTGACGCCGGAAATGATGGAAACGCTGGGCAAGCTGCTCGCAATTTCCATCAAGGGCACGATGGACCTCAATGCACAACGCGCGTTCGTCAAGCGCGAAGTCAATGCCGACGTCACGATGGTCGTCGTACGCAACAACAACCCGCTCAAGTTCCTGTCCGACAGCGAGACTGTGCTTACGCAAATGTTCCGCAAGAAGATGCCCGGTTTCATGAGCCCGGCCGAAGCCCTGCAGGACATCTATGACGACCTGCGCGCCCACCAGGCAGGCATCATGGCCGGGATGCGTGCCGCGATCAATAATGCGCTGAAGCGTTACGACCCGGAAGCACTCGAGCAGGCCGTCACGAACCGGTCGGTCATCGACGCGCTGATGCCGACACGGCGCAAGGCGAAGTTGTGGGACACCTTCATCAAGTCCTTCAAAAAGCTGCATGTGAAAACCCAGGAAGATTTTCATGCAATCTTTGGCAAGCCTTTCCTGAAGGCCTACGAAGAGGAAGTGGAGCGCCATGAGAATCAGCGAAAACATGTCTGAGACGATTCCCGAGACATCCGGGATGTCCGGTAAGCGGTCGTTCAT
>NZ_DAIUCO010000150.1:0-9314 GCF_036846085.1 Noviherbaspirillum sp.
GTCGCCGCTCATAGGCGGCTCCGATTCGCGCGGCACAAAGCAGTGCTTTGTGAAACCCCGCGCTCATCCACGTCGCCGCTTGCAAGCGGCTCCGATTCAGCCGGCGCAACGCAGTGCGTTGCGAATTCCCGGCTTCATCCCTGACAATCTTCCGGCGAGCGGGGCGTCAGCTTCTTCTCCGCCGCATACTTCGCCGCGGTGTTCTTCACGAGCGGCTTGATGATCGTGTCATCCGCCTGCAGCCAGTCCGACGTGAACTTCCACTGCTTGCCGTCCCAGGTATGGATGCGCGCCCACGATGCGCCCATGTGGTCGGCGCACGAGGTGCTGATCGGGCGCATCACGCCGGCGAATCCCAGCGCGTCCAGCTTGGCTTGCGTCAGGTTCAGGTTTTCCAGGCCCCAGCGCACCTGCTCGCCGGTCATGACCTTGCCCTTGCCGAACCGCTCCTGTGCCGCGCGCACGCCTTCCACGCCGAGCATCGCGCTCATCGCGCCGCGCATGTACAGCACCTGTCCGACTTCCTCCTTCGATCCGGTGCCCTGGCCCTTGTCATGCACCATCGCCAGCACATCCTTGACGAACTTCGACTGTGGTTCCGCGCCATGCTGCATGGTCACCGCGTTGTAGCCTTTGGCACCGTCGGCCACATCCTTCACGTCCGGCTCGGCACCGGCCCACCACACGCCGTACATCTTCTCGCGCGGATAACCGGTGGCCTGGGCTTCCTTGATCGCGGTGGAGTTCATCACGCCCCAGCCCCACAACACGACATAATCCGGCCGCGCCTGGCGCACCTGCAGCCAGGTCGCTTTCTGCTCGACGCCGGGTGCCGTCACCGGCAGCAGTTGCAGGTCAAAGCCCTGCAGGCCGGCGCGCTGCTGCAGCAGCGGAATCGGTTCCTTGCCGAACGGGCTGTCGTGATACACCAGCGCAATCTTCTTCCCTTTCAGCTTGTCGAGCCCGCCTTCCTTCTTGGCGATCGCCTGGATGATGGCATCGGCGGCTACCCAATAAGTGCCGGCGATCGGGAAATTCCACTTGAACACGGTGCCGTCGGCGCTTTCGCTGCGGCCGTAGCCGATGGTCACCACCGGCACCTTGTCGACCGGCGCTTTCTCGGTAATGGCGAAGGTGGCGCCGGTGGACAGCGGCTGCACCATGGAAGCGCCGCCGTTCTTGCCTTTCAGGCGCTCGTAGCACTCCACGCTGCGCGCGGTGTCGTAACCGGTCTCGCATTCCTCGAACGAAATCTTCACGCCGTTGATGCCGCCGCGCGCGTTCACCAGTTTCAGGTAATCGACATAGCCGTTCGCCCAGGGCACGCCGTTCGGCGCATAAGGACCGGTGCGATACGACAGCACCGGGAAATACTGTTCCTTGGCTTGGGCGTAGGCACTGGTCGTCAGGACGGACGACGTGGCGGCAGCGAGGACGGCTGCTGCCAGGACCATGTTGCGAATCTTCATTTGTCTCTCCGTGTATTTAATTTGATGAAGCACACCAACAACAACTCAATGCGGAAAAGGCCACAGCCGCAATTTCTGTTTGCCGATCGACCACAACCTTGCCAGGCCGTGCGGTTCCACGATCAGGAACCACACGATCAATCCGCCGAAAATCATCAGTTCCGCATGCGCGAGCCCCGCGGTGGAAATCTGCAGGCCGACCAGGCTCGCCAGCACCGGCAGGATCTGGTTGAGTGCGATCGGCAGGATCACGATGAAGGCGGCGCCGAGGAAGCTGCCCATGATCGAACCGAGGCCGCCGATGATCACCATGAACAGCAGCCGGAACGACTGGTCCACCGAAAACGCCGCCGGCTCCCATGAACCAAGATAGATGAAACCCCACAATGCGCCAGCCACGCCGATGATGAACGAGCTGACCGCGAAGGCGGTGAGCTTGGCGTACATCGGGCGGATGCCGATCACCGCCGCCGCCACGTCCATGTCGCGGATCGCCATCCATTCGCGGCCGATGGCGCCGCGCACCAGGTTTTTTGCCAGCAGGGCCACGATCGCCAGGACGGCAAGGCAGAACAGGTAACGGCTGACCGCGCTGTCGATCGGCAAGCCGAAGACCTGCAGGTTGGATACCGAGACCGAACCGGAGGGCGAGTCGAGCGTGAACCAGCGCACGCGCAGGAACATCCAGTCGGCGAAGAATTGCGCCGCCAGGGTGGCGACGGCAAGATACAGGCCTTTCACCCGCAGGCTGGGCAGGCCGAACAGGATGCCGAACAGCGTCGCGCACAGGCCGCCGAGAATCAATGCCGGTATCAGCGGCATGTCCGGGATGCGGACGAAGAAGTTATAGGCTCCGTAGGCGCCGACCGCCATGAAGGCGCCGGAGCCGAGCGAGATCTGGCCGCAGTAGCCGACCAGGATGTTTACCCCGACCGCCGCCAGCGACAGGATCAGGAAGGGGATCAGGATCGCGCGAAACAGATAATCCGATGCCAGCATCGGCACGGCGATGAAGGCGAACGCCAGCATCAGGCCGATGACGAACCGGTCCTGGGCAATCGGGAAGATCTGCTGGTCGGCCTGGTAACTGGTTTTGAACTGGCCGTTCTCACGGTAGAGCATAGGGTTTCCTAAACACGATCGATGATTTTCTCGCCGAACAGGCCCTGCGGCCGGAACAGCAGGAACACAAGCGCCAGGACGTAGGCGAACCAGATTTCAATGCCGCCGCCGACGAAGGGGCCGAGATACACCTCCGACAGTTTTTCGCCGACGCCGATGATCAGGCCGCCGATGATCGCACCCGGCACCGAAGTAAGGCCGCCGAGAATGACGACGGGCAAGGCCCGCAGCGCCACCGTCGTCAGCGAGAACTGCACGCCGAGCTTGCTGCCCCAGATCATGCCGGCGACCAGGGCCACCACGCCGGCGACGCACCAGACGATGACCCAGATACGGTTGAGCGGAATGCCGATCGACTGCGCCGCCTGGTGATCATCGGCCACCGCGCGCAGTGCGCGGCCGGTCGCGGTTTTCTGGAAGAAGATACTCAGCAGCAGGACCAGCGACGCGGCGATGGCGGCGGCGATGATGTCCTCCTTGTTGACCAGGATGCCGCCCGGGAAGGTCGATTCCATCACGAAGATCGGTTCCTTCGGCATGCCGATATTGATCTTGTAGATGTCGCTGCCGAAGATGGTCTGGCCGAGGCCTTCCATGAAATAGGTGATGCCGAGCGTGGCCATCAGCAGCGTGGCGCCTTCCTGGTTGACGAGGTGGCGCAGCACCAGGCGCTCGATGATCCAGGCGACGACGAACATGATGGCGCCGGCGATCAGGAAGGCAGCGACGTTGGCCACGATGGGGTTCGCGATGCCGGTCCAGCGCGGTATCCACTCGGCGAAGCGCGCCATCGCCAGCGCCGCGAACAGCACCATCGCGCCCTGGGCGAAGTTGAACACGCCGGACGCCTTGAAGATCAGCACGAAGCCGAGCGCCACCAGCGAGTAGAGCATGCCGGCCATCAGGCCGCCGAGCAGGGTTTCAAGGAAAAATGCCATGGTTGTTTTTGTACCTATTCATTCAGCCAAACCTTCGGTAGAGTTCCCTCCCCCTTGCAGGGGGAGGGCTAGGGTGGGGGTAGTGAGGTCGAGCAATTGCATACGGTTGTTTAACCTCACTACCCCCATCCCAACCTTCCCCCTGGAAGGGGGAAGGTGCCTTGCAGTGGTGCCGGATTCGTAGTCAATGCATCCCATCCAGTGCCACTCAATGCGACGCCCCCAAATAAGCTTTGATCACATCCTCATTCCCCCGCACCTCGTCCGGCGTGCCATCCCCGATCTTCTTGCCGTAATCCAGCACCACCACACGGTCGCTGATATCCATCACCACGCCCATGTCGTGCTCGATCAGCACCACCGTCGTGCCGAACTGGTCGTTCACATCCAGGATGAAGCGGCACATGTCCTGCTTTTCCTCGACGTTCATGCCGGCCATCGGCTCGTCCAGCAGCAGCACCTCCGGCTCCATCGCCAGCGCGCGGCCGAGGTCGACCCGCTTCTGCAGGCCGTAGGGCAGCTGGCCGACCGGCGTCTTGCGGATATGCTGGATTTCCAGGAAATCGATGATTTCCTCCACCTTCATCCGGTGCGCAATCTCTTCCTTCTCCGCCGGTCCCCAGCGCAGCGCCTGCAGCAGCAGGTTCGACTTCATCTTCAGGTTGCGGCCGGTCATGATGTTGTCGAGCACCGACATGCCCTTGAAGAGCGCGATGTTCTGGAAGGTGCGGGCAATGCCGCTCTTTGCCGCGCCATGGGTGTTCATGTCCTTGCGGGGCTTCCCCTGGAACACGATTTCGCCCTGCTGTGGCCGGTAGACGCCGTTGATCACGTTCAGCATCGAGCTCTTGCCGGCGCCGTTAGGGCCGATGATGGCGCGGATCTCATGCTTGCGCACGTCGAATGAAATGTCGGTCAGGGCTTTCACGCCGCCGAACGACAGCGAAATGTTTTTCAGGCTCAGGATGACATCGCCGATCCGCCTGGCGTTTGTCATGGCCCCGCCGGTTGCGCCTTCGTCGTCTCGTTTCATGCTGCCTGCCTGATAGCGGGGAATGTCTTGACGTCGCGGATTTGCAGGTCGGCGCTGATCATGCCCTGCCTTCCATCCTCGAACTTCACCTGGGTTTCGATGTACTGCGAGGTCTTTTCCGAATACAGCGCGTCGATCAGCACGCGGTATTTCTCGCTGATGAACTTGCGCCGCACCTTGCGCGTGCGGGTCAGCTCGTCATCGTCCGGATCGAGTTCCTTGTGCAGGACGAGGAAGCGGTGGATCTGAGTGCCGCTCATCAGCGGTTCGGCGGCAAGATCGGCGTTCACCTTCTCCACGCATTCGGCGATCAGGTCGGTAGTCTCGCGTTTACCCGCGAGGTCGGTGTAGCCGGCGTAGGGCAGTCCGCGCCGCTCGGCCCAGTTGCCGACCGCATCCATGTCGATGTTGATGAAGGCGCAGACGCGGTCGCGCCCGTTGCCGAAGGCAACCGCCTCCTTGATGAAGGGGAAGAACTTGAGCTTGTTCTCGATGTAGTTGGGGGCGAAGATGTCGCCGCCCGACATCTTGCCCACGTCGGCCGCACGGTCAATGATTTTCAGGTGGCCCTGCTCATCGAAGAAGCCGGCATCGCCGGTGTGGAAATAGCCGTTTTCGTCGATCACCTCGGCGGTCGCTTCGGGACGCTTGTAGTATTCCTTCAGCATCGCGGCCGAGCGCACCAGCACCTCGCCGTTGTCCGCCAGCTTTACTTCCACGCCGGGCGCGGGCAGGCCGACGCTGTCGAACTTGATGTTGCCGTCAGGCTGCAGGCACACATAGGCGCAGGTCTCGGTGGCGCCGTACAGCTGCTTCAGGTTGACGCCGATGGAGCGGTAGAAGCGGAACAGGTCGGGACCGATCGCCGCGCCGGCGGTGTAGGCCACGCGCACCCGCGACATGCCGAGCACATTCTTCAGCGGACCGTAGATCAGCATCTTGCCCACGGTGTAATTCACCCTGTCCATCATGCCGACCGGCTTGCGGTCGAGGATGTCGGAGCCGACGCGCCGCGCCACGTCCATGTAGTAATGGAACAGCTTGCGCTTGATATAGCCGGCATCCTCCATGCGGATCATCACCGTGGTCAGCAGGTTTTCGAAGATGCGCGGCGGCGCGAAGTAATAGGTCGGCCCGATCTCGCGCAGGTCGGTCATCACCGTATCGCCGGACTCGGGGCAGTTGACGGTGAAGCCCGCCACCAGCGCCTGCGCGAAGGAAAACAGGTGATCGCCCACCCAGGCCATCGGCAGGTAGGACAGGATGTCGTCGGCATCGGTGAGCTTGTCGAAACCGACGCCGCCGGTCGCCGCGGCGATCATCGCGCCATGCGCCATGCACACGCCTTTCGGCTTGCCGGTGGTGCCCGAGGTGTACATCATGATCGATACATCGTCCGGCTTGCCGGCAGCCACTTCGCGCAGGAAGAAATCCGGATTGGCGCGGTCGAAGTCGCGGCCGAGCTGCTGCACGTTCTTGTAGGAAGTCAGTTCCGGCTGCGTGTAATTGCGCATGCCGCGTTCATCGTCGTAGATGATGTGCGAAATGCGCGGCAGCGTGGCCTTGATCTCCATGAGCTTGTCGACCTGTTCCTGGTCCTCGACGATGGCGAAATCGATTTCCGCATCGTCCAGCACATAGGCCATGTCCGCCGCCGGCGCATCCTGGTACAGGGGCACCGGCACGCCGCCCAGGCATTGCGCGGCCATCATCGCCCAGTACAGGCGCGGCCGGTTGTCGCCGACGATCGCCAGGTTCATGCCGCGCCGGAAACCCATGGCCGCCAGCCCGCAGGCAAGCGCACGCACCTCGTCGCTCACCTGGGACCAGTTCCAGGTCTGCCAGATGCCGAGATCCTTTTCGCGGAACGCCGGTTTGCCCGGTCTTTGCTTCGCGTGCTGCAGCAATATGCGGGGGAAGGTTTGCGTCCCCGCGACGTGTGTCTCGTCCATCATCCCGCTCTTTCCTTTGACCTGCACTTCGGTAGAGAAGAGACGCCGTGACGGCGATGCAAGCGGCATGCGTGCTTCTGGCGCGCGGTAACCGCTTACAATGTCTCCGTGATGTTTTTAGAACTCATTTTTGTCAGGATACTAGAGTGATGCGCGTTCATGCGCTGTCATCTTATTGACAATCTACGCTTTAAAACAAACTAACTTCAACTATCGTTGACGCATTGCACAATGAATTCTGATAAAGCCTCCTTCAACCAATTGTTGCGCCAAACCATCTGGGCGCAGCAGCTGACGCCCGAGCAGATGGCGCGGGTGGAAGCCGAAACCGTCGAGCAGTTCGTGCCGAAAGGCGGTTTCGTTTGCCGCAAGGGCGAGATGGTGGATGCGTGGATCGGCGTGATCGAAGGCTTGATAAAAATCAACAATCTGTCGCCCGAGGGAAAATCGGTGACGTTTGCCGGCGTGCCCGCCGGCGGCTGGATCGGCGAAGGCACGCTGCTCAAGCAGGAACACCGCAAGTATGACGTCACCGCATTGCGCGACAGCCGCATCGCGCGCATGCCGAGCAAGACTTTCATGTGGCTGCTCGACACCAGCCTGCCGTTCACCCGTTTTCTGCTGATGCAATTGAATGAGCGGCTCGGGCAATTCATCGGCATGGTGGAGTTCGACCGGCTGCTGGATGTCGACGCCAAGGTGGCGCGCTGCCTTGCCGCGCTGTTCAATCCGCATCTCTACCCCGGCACCAACACGCTGCTGCAGATTTCGCAGGAAGAGGTCGGCTACCTGTCCGGCGCATCCCGCCAGCGGGCCAACCAGGCCTTGCAGGTACTGGAGAAGGAAGGACTGCTCAAGGTCGACTACGGCGGCATCCAGATTCTCGATCTTGAAGGACTGCGCAACTTCCGCAAGTGATGTGGTCGGTGCATGACGCTGGGACCGTCCTGCCCTTTACTTACCTCAACAATGTTCGAACCAGGCAGTTTCTCGCCAGGCATCCGCGCTACCATCGGGCAATACCCAATCGCATGCCGAAGGATGATTGCCGATGCCCACCATGGAGTCACTTGCCGCATTCTGGACCGGCCATGTGCTGGCGGCGAACCTGATCGTCGTCCTGAGCCTGATCGGTGCGTTGCTGCTGGGATTGCTGGTCGGCTATGAGCGCTCCTACCATGGCCGCGCCGCCGGCATGCGCACCTACGGCCTCGTATGCATGGCCTCGGCGGCCCTGACGGTGATCGCCGGCTATCCCGGCGACTGGTACGGCGGGCACACCGCCGCGGAAGCGGGATTGCTGTACGGCGTCGATCCGACGCGCATCATCCAGGGCATCGTCACCGGCATCGGCTTCCTCGGCGCCGGCGTGATCATGAAGGAAGGTTTCAATATCAGCGGACTCACCACCGCCGCTTCCATCTGGTCGGCGTCAGTGATCGGCATATTGATCGGGGTCGGCTTTTATCCGGCCGCCATCGGACTCGCGGTCCTGTCGGCGGTGTGCATGGTATGGATACCGAAAATCGGGGCGCGGCTGCCATCCCGGCAGGCGGTCGCTTTCACGCTGCGCTTTAGCAAGGGCGTGCAGCCGAGCGAGGAAAGATTGCGGCAGGCGGCGCTCGAACGAGGCTATGAAATTGCGAACGGATCGATCGCCATTTCCGTGCGGGAAGGCCAGGCCGAATGGCATTTCGTCGGCGTCGCGTTCAACAAGGTCAGCGGCGCACCGCTGACCGAGCTGGCGAGGGAATTATCGACGTTCGAAGGCGTCGAGAGCTTCCAGCTTTCCCATGCAAGAAACTAGCTACTCGCAAGGCCCACGGCATTCTCGTCCGGTGTTCCGCGCAGATGCGCCCGCATTTTGTTGGAGATCGCTTCCACCATCGCTTCGCTGAAGGCGGGAAGGTCATCCGGCGTGCGGCTGCTGATGAGATTGCCTTCCGTTACCGCTGCCTGATCCACCCAATTGCCGCCGGCACTGCGGATCTCATCCTGCAGGGTAGGATAGCTGGTCAGCGTCCGGCCTTCAACCAGCCCGGCCGATACCAATAGCCATGCGCCGTGGCAGATCACAGCGATGGGCTTCTGTTCCTCGTCGATGCCCTGGATGAAACGCTGGGCTTCCGGAATATTGCGCAGCTGTGCCGCATTGATCTCGCCGCCCGGCAACAGCACGGCGTGGAATTCCATCGGGTCGGCTTCCGTCAGCAGGAGATCGACCGTGAATTCGTCGGCTTTCTGGTCGTGGTTGTAGCCTTGCACCTTGTCGAACTTGTTGGACACGATGGCGGTGGTTGCGCCGGCCTGTTCCAGCGCCTTTTTCGGCTCGGTGAGTTCGGATTGCTCGAAGCCATCGGTGACGACGATCGCCACCTGCATGCCGTTCAGTACTGGATCCATGCTTGTTCTCCTGTCTGCAAATATAAAGTGGAGTAACCCGCATGGAAAAAGTTCGGCCCGGCATGACGGACCTTGGCTTTACACATTCCCGCCGCGCGACGGCCACCACTATGTCTGATTTTCAACAATCCCGGCTGCCGAACTAGCGAATCGGAAACAAGTCGAACCACAACCCATCCGGCATTTGCGCGATACAACAGGGAGCCGAATGAATCACGCTTGACCCGTATTGATTTATACAGTGGAGGCATTCATGAATACCAGCCGCATGTCGATCGTTCTTTCCGCCGCCGTCCTCCTGCTGGCGGGATGCCAGAAAGCATCCGAGCCGCCGACGCCGGTGACTTCCTCGGCCACCGGTTCAACCCCATCGACTACCGCATCAACCCCATCGACT
>NZ_DAIUCO010000150.1:9324-12342 GCF_036846085.1 Noviherbaspirillum sp.
GCGATCAAGCCGGACGCCTCGGGCAGCACCGGAAACAGCGGTAACGCCCAGTCACCGACACAGGCCAACCCGGGCACCCTGACCAAGCAGGAAGAAAAGACGGCCATGCCGCAGTCGGGCCAGGTGAACAATCATTCCGTGCCCGATACGACTGGCGAGAAGAAGTAATCCGCCGCCGGGCCCGGTGCGTTCTAGCGGGCGGCGGAGGGAAAGAACAGCTGCTCGCCGTTCAGCTTGAAGGCGGCGATGCGCTTCTGGCCGGCGTCGGACGTAATCCACTCGATCAGTTGCATCGCTCCCTTGTAATTGGCGCCGGGATGCTTCGCCGGATTGACGGCGATGATGCCGTACGGGTTGAACATTTTCCGGTCTCCCTCGACCGCGATCGCCAGCCCGGTTTTTGCCCTGTACGTCAGATAGGTAGCGCGGTCGGTCAGCGTGTAGGCCTGCAGCTCGGCGGCCATCGTCAAGACTTCCCCCATGCCGAGCCCGGCGGAAATGTAGGCGCTGCCCGCCGGCTGGGCGCCTATCTCCTTCCAGTAGGCTTTTTCCATCTGGTCGGTGCCGGAGTTGTCGCCGCGTGAAATGAACTTCGCCTTTGCGTCGACGATTTTCTTCATCGCGGCCGATACGTCCTTCATGCCCTTGATGCCGGCCGGATCGGCAGTCGGGCCGACGATGATGAAGTCGTTGTACATCACATCCCGCCGGTTCACGCCGTGACCGTCCGCGACGAACTTGTCTTCCGACGCGCGCGCATGCACCAGCGTCACATCGACATCGCCGTTCTTCGCCAGCTCCAGCGCCTTGCCGGTGCCGACGGAAATCACGTGTACCCGGTTTTTTGTCTGCGCTTCGAATTCCGGCAGCAGGAATTTCAGCAGGCCGGAATTTTCGGTGCTGGTGGTGGTGGAAAGACGGATGACGTTTTGCGCCGAGGCGGGCAGGTGGACGAGGGTGGCGGTCAGCAGGATGGTGAAGAGGGCTCTTGCGAATCGAAAATTCATGGCATGTCCCAAAAGTTGACTATCGTGTTTGAAGCAACAGGCTGCCGGTTCCCACCCGCGTTCAGCAGGAGAGGAGCCGGGCAGTGATGGTGCAAAGGGCTATCGTAAAAAACGGAGGCCATCTCACGCCACCCTTACCCTGTTCTGCCGCGCCTGCAAGCGCCCATCCTTCAGCTTCAGCCGCTGCACGCCCGGCAGCCCGATAAGATCGCGGTCATGACAGGCCATGATGACGCTGCAGCCGGCGTTGACCAGCGACGGAATCAGGCGGATCACCTGTTCCCGCGCCGGGCCGTCGAGATTGGCGGTTGGTTCGTCCAGCAACAGCAGGCGGGGCGACAGCACCTTCGCGCGCGCCAGCGCGACGCGCTGTTTCTCGCCGCCCGACAGCGTGTGCGGTTTGCTGTTGCGCAGGTGCACGAGCCCGGCCCACTGCAACGCCTCCTCGACGCGTTGCGCCGCCTCGGCCTTGGCCATGCCACGCGCCGCGAGGCCGTAGCCGATGTTGTCCGCGATGCTGGTGGAAAACATGATCGGATGCTGGTGCACATACACGATCGCATCGCGCAATATGCGCGGATACGGCTGCAGCGATACCGGTTCGCCGAGGAAGCTGGCGTCGCCGATCGCGGCGGGTTCGAGTCCGGCGAGGATGCGCAGCAGCGTGCTTTTGCCGGCACCGTTCAGGCCGGTCAACACGTAGGCACATCCGGGATTGATGGTGAGCGCGTCGATGTCGAACAGCCGCCGGTCGGCGTAGTCCTTGCGCAGCAGCCGGATCGACAGGAGCGGCGTCATGCTGCGCTCCGGATGCCGCGCGCATCGCCCTGCGCCAGCATCAGCAGGGCGTTGATTACCAGCGCGAACGTGACCAGTACCAGCCCGAGTGCGATGCCCTGCGCAAAATCGCCCTTGCTGGTTTCGAGCGCGATCGCGGTGGTGATGGTGCGGGTTTCTCCGGCGATGTTGCCGCCCACCATGATGGCGCAGCCGACTTCGGAAATCACCCGGCCGAACCCGGTGATGATGGCCGCCATGACGCCGAAGCGGACTTCATACAGGACCGTCGTCATGACGCGCCATGCCGATGCGCCGAGACTGAGCGCGGTTTCGGCGATGCGGCTGTCGGCCGCCTGCACCGCCGCCAGCGTGAAGGCGATCAGCACCGGCAGCGCGATGAGTACCTGGCCGGCGATGACGCCGGGTTGCGAAAACAGCCATTGCAGGCCGCCGAGCGGGCCTTGTCGGGACAGCATCAGGTAGAGCAGCAGGCCGATCAGCACCGTCGGCAGCGACAGCGATACCTGGGCGAGCCAGATGACGATGCGGCGGCCCCTGAAGTTGCGGGTGGCCAATGCATAGCCGGCCAGCACGGCGACCGGCGCCGCGATCAGCAGCGCGATGAGTGAGGTTTTCAGGGACACCCAGATGATTTGCCATAGCGTGGCGTCGCCGGAGAAGAGGAGGGCGAAGGCGTCGTTGATGGCGGTGAGGAGGTGCATGGGTGAGGCTAGGGAGTGCGGATGAGTGTCATTCTACTGAGAGTTTGAGATGTGGTTTGCAGTGGGTCTGGTGAACGCATACTGCTTCTATCCTCCGTCTCGCTTCCCGATGTAAAGGAAAGGTCCCTTCCCCCTTCCAGGGGGGTGTAACAGGGGTTTCGGACGGCATGCCGTCCGCCTGTGCAACGGATTGCGCTTGCAAGCGCAATCCTCTTGGCTAGGATAGGGGTAGTGAGCATCAACCACGGACTACCTTGGCAACAACATCGAATGCGAAGGCAAAACCAAGGCAGGAATTCTCTTCGTTAATTCAATGCTTTCCCTTCTTCGAAGAGACAAGCCGGGACTGGCCCCGGCGGGCCACCTCCTTTTTTGCTTCGCCAAAAAAGGAGGCAAAAAAGGCGACCGCAGGGACGCTGCCCCTTCGGGGGGCCCGAGAAAGTGACGCACCGATCGGGAAGCGAAATAAACTCGCCTGCGGCTCAGACAAATTTCGCTTCTTCATCCGC
>NZ_DAIUCO010000151.1:0-12216 GCF_036846085.1 Noviherbaspirillum sp.
CCCGCCCCTTGCGTTTCTTCCGCGATGATCGCCGCTATACGATCAGAACCGGTGACGTACGCCGACGTTGAAGGTCGACGGATCCCGGCCGGCGCCCGCTGCTGTCAGCGGACCGCCGAAGCCTACGAGACCTGTCGGATCATTCTTCACGCGTCCATACGAAGTGTATAGATTCGTGCGCTTGGAGATGTCGTAGGTGTATCCGATTGCCCAGAGGTTGGAGTCACCGTTGCCTGCCAGGTCGTTGTTCTTGCGCATATACGACGCAATGACATTGCCGGCGCCGAGCTTGGCGGTCAGCCCGAGCATCATGTCGGTGCTGTCGACATTCGTCGCGCCGGCTGCGGTTTCGCCTTTGTTGACGGCATATGCGGCGTGCAGCTTCGCAACGCTGAAGTCGTATGTACCGCCCAGCATGATGGTGTCCGCGCTGCCGCTGTTTGCGCCGGTCGCGGTGGCCAGGTTCTGGTCGTGGTATGCGAGGACAACATTGATCGGGCCGCTGTTATAGCCAAGCAGCAGGCCAGCCTGACGGCCGGCAGATGTGCTGCCTGCGATTTCACCAAGGCTGTATGCGACCTGGCCGGAAAACCCGCCGAATTTTGGCGTCGAATAGTTGATGGTGTTGTCCGCACGTTCTCCGTATGCCAGGAATACGTTGGTCATGTTGCCGGCCAGACCAAGTGCGAACGGGTCGATGCTTTCCAGTGCGGGACGAATCGGATTGTACTGGCGACCGAATTTGACCGCGCCGAAATTACCATTCAGTCCGACCCATGCCTGACGACCGAACAGGCGACCGCCCTGGCCAAGCTGGCCGTTGTCGATCGAAAATCCGTTTTCCAATGTAAAGATCGCTGAGAGACCGCCACCCAGGTCCTCCGTGCCGCGGAAGCCGAGACGGCTACCGGATTGCTGTCCGCTTTCCAGGCGATAGGTGCGTGCATCGGTCGGTGCGTCGCTATCATTGATCGCGATGCCGGCGTCGGCAACGCCGTAAATGGTCACATTGGTTTGTGCGACGGCGGAATAGGCGAAGGTTCCCACTAGTGTAAATGCGAGAAGTGACTTTTTCATTTTTGAAGGTTCCAAGGTTGTCAACTGTGTTCCGTCATGCTGGATGACTGTGAAGCCGCTCTCGGGATATGAACGCAATTCAGGACTGATTGCTTGACTAGTGTGCAGAGCGAGAGCAGAGCCGGACGAACTTTATCCGGACACGATGACAACTTGATGACAGGCTGGAAACGTGTTGTATTTTTGCTTCGCGTGCGGTGACAGTGCCATTGGCGATAGAGACCGTCGATGCATTGAGCATCGCACTACCGTTGCGGTCATCGGCGAAAAAAAAGCCTGCCGCCTCACGGCGGCAGGCAACAACTATCCTTTGGGAGATAGTGCTCAGGCGGCATTGTGCATCAACTTGATGACAGCTTGATGAATGCCTCAAGAAGAACCGGATGCAACGGATCGGGTGCAAATAAAATGACGGTTATGCGGACCCTCACGGCATCACGCCCTGAATAACACCGGTGCGCGAGTTGCGGTACTCCAAATGCAGCGTGCCTGACCACCTCCGCATTTCGCATTCAATGGTGGCGGTATGCTTCCTTCACGCGCTTTGACACCAATACAGGTAAGTAATCGTCGATGGAGGCCTGAGTTCGCAGATCTTTCAGAATCTGTTCATACATTCCCGCGATTTCGTGCATTGGTCGATGCAGTTCATCGGCAATCGATTGAATGACATTGAGATGTTTTTCCCTGTCATGGACGTCGGTGTAAATGACGTCGGCGACGTTGCTGGCCGGTTCATTAACGAGGTGTTCGATGGTATTCATGCTTGGTATTCTCTCTGGTTGAAGGAACAGCTTTCCAGTGATCGCATGCGGCAGGCATTCATGTGAATGTTAAATAACATCAGGCGAAAAGACATTGTTAGAGACATAAAAACGAGAAAAATTCTCTTGATTTTCAGGTCTTTCCGCGTCACCAATTCCCTGCATAAAAGTTCACGCTGCAGTGCATTAAAGTTTACTGTCCGTACAACCATTCCGATTGCATATGCCAATGAGCGGCATTTGCATTTTCGCAGTGTGGCTTTCCGGTAGGCGGAGCAATTTACGTGTCTTAAACATCATGATGATGTAATGGTGCAATGCAAAAAATACATCGCATCGGGTGGAACTTGATGAATAAGCCATCCTCTATTGGAAGCGTTATGCGCACACCGTGGTTGCCGGTATCAAGGAATCGCCGGGCAACTATTTACAGCCTACATAGGAGGTTAATCATGTTCATGTTCCCATACTCACAACCAACCTCACCCGCAGCACGCGCACATATCGAAGCGCAATACTCACTGTTCACCGACATGTCGAGAAAAATTTTCGACTCGGCGCAAAAAATCAACGAGCTGAATATCCAAGTGGCGAAAACCATGATGGAAGAAACGCTCAACAGTACCCAACAGGTCCTGGTTGCAAAGGATCCGCTTGAAGCATTGTCGGTTGCAACGTCGCAGGCTCAGCCGACCGCTGAAAAGATCCGTGCGTATCAACAGCACTTGAACAACATCGCCGCCGGTGCGCAGGTCGATCTGGCTCGTTCGGCAGAATCGCATGTTCCTCAGACCAGCCGTACAGCCGCAGCATTGGCTGACGAAGTCGCGAGGACAGCTTCGGAGCAGACCGAACAGGCGACACAGCGCCAGCGTGCAGTGATGGAAAAGCTTACCAATCCGATTGCTCCGGGCAAGGCAGGTGACGGTAAGAGCCAGGGCGCATCGCAGGCGGCCCGGGCCGGTGCCTGATTGCATGCCGAATCGGCACGAGAATAGCCTGGTGTAAGTGCAGCTAAGTAAGCCAACGACACGCGTCCATCAGAGGCGCGGTCGTTCAAATATTCAAGCGGGGAATGGAGAACGCCTTTGCAAAAACAGGTACAGCCGTACCGATCTGATTGATTACCGTGATATCAAGCGACCCATTTTTTTCCTTCATGCTTGCGACAACGCGCATTGTCTTCAATGCGCCGTCCGAGACGGCCTATGTGCCCGTCGGCAGGTCCACTTACCCCACACCATTGCTTAAGAAACGGCGCATGCAGAGCGTGCCTCGGGCTGCTCCATGCAGCGTCGCCGAGCCGCCATTCAATGCGTCTCCGACCGGACGTGGCAGCTTTATCGATGGTGTGGCCGAAAGCCGGGCAGGGCGCCGCAGCTACAAGCTATACATTCCCTCCGTTTATCGGGGGCAGCCCCTGCCGCTGATCGTCATGCTGCATGGCTGCACACAGGATCCTGTCGATTTTGCACTCGGCACGCGGATGAATCATCTTGCCGAGGAACGTGGATTCTTCGTTCTTTACCCCGCACAGTCCGAAATTGCAAACCATTCGAGGTGCTGGAGCTGGTTCAGCGTGAGCGACCAGCAGCGCGACAGAGGAGAGCCTGCCATCCTCGCCGATGCAACGCGGGAAATCGCCAGGCTGTATCGCATCGACTCCAGCCGGATCTATGTCGCAGGGCATTCAGCCGGCGCCAGCATGGCAGCCATACTCGCCAAGACGTATCCCGATCTGTTTGCCGCTGTCGGCATTCATTCCGGTATGCCCTATGCCTCCGTTCGCAGTGCTTTCTTCGCCTTGCACGCAATGAAGTACGGTACAGCCGAATCGTCGGATGCCGCGCCGACAGCGCAATTGCCGGTACCGGCCATCGTGTTTCACGGCGATATGGATGGCACCATCCATCCTCAGAATGGCGAGAAGATCGTCGTTGCGCAAGGACTCCGGTCGCTTGCCGACGGGAGAGAGAACCGTGAGCTGAGCATTTCGGTATCTGTGCGCGATGAATCCGCTTGCGGCGAAGACTACAGTCACACCATAACCACCTGCAGCAACGATCAAGGCGGCATGTGCTGGGAGCATTGGGTGATTCACGGCGCAGGTCACAACTGGTCCGGCGGAAACCCGGAAGGAAGCTACACCGATGCGCGCGGGCCGGATGCGTCGCGTGAAATGGTTGGCTTCTTTCTTGATCGGACATTCAACCGCTATTCCAAATCTTAAATGTCGTCTCCATTGCAACTTGCCGAATGTTCCATAGTCCTAGACCTTCCTAAGGTTGTAACAAGGCCTTTTCCGCACAGGCCCAATTTTTTAAATCACTTCGAAAGGTGAATCATGTTTTCATTCATGCAGTCGATGACACCCGCAATCAGAGCACATATGGATGCACAGCTGTCCATGTTCAGCGATATGTCGCAGCAACTGTTCGGCACGATGCAGAAAGTGAATGCCTTGAACATCCAGATCGCACGAACAATGATGGAGGATTCGTTGAAGGGTGCTCAGCAAGTTCTATCGGCTCAGAATCCGCAGGAGGCGTTTTCCATCGCTGCAAGCCAGGCGCAGCCAACGGCGGAGAGATTGCGGGCTTATCAGCAACAGATATCCAGCATCGCGGCCAGCACGCAGGTTGATCTTGCGAGGTCTGCTGAAACCCATGTGCCGCAGACCAGTCGGACTGCGGCTGCGCTGGCGGAAGAGGTCGCGCGTCGCGCCTCCGAAGAGACCGCAAAAGCTACTCAACGCCAACGAGACGCAATGGCAGGCATGATGAATCCAAGTGGGACTGATGCAGGATCGTCTGCTGCGGGAGCGGCAAAAGTGCATTGACGATATTCATGCCGGCACGAATTGTTGTGCCGGCACGTCATTGATGCGCGGGTCTTTCAAGCTTCAGGAGCCGCTTCACTTCCAGCCTTACTTCTTTTTGGTGATCTTGACTTTCTGAAGTCGCTTTGCATTGCCGGTCGCCCGCGAATGGATCGGCTTCAATCCATGCTGCGCTATTTGAGGCGTCACACGGGACAAGTGTTCGGCGGCTTTCACAGAAGTGTTCAATACGTCTTTTACCAGCGCCGCCTGGTGCCGGCTTGCCTGAGCCATGGTCTGGCTGGTCGTCAATGCCATCACACGCGCAGTCCGGCCCAAAAGCTGGTCGAAAGCGATGGCGGCCATCTGCTGGTTGGCAGCGATGATTCGCATGGTGACCGCTTGCGCCGATTCCGCCACTGCTTCGAGCTTTTCCTGCCCCATCAATTGGAACTCGGTCCGGTCCCGTGCGTCCGGTACCGGGCCGGCGGCTGCCATGCGCGCGGTACGGTGGCTGATCACCTGTGCCGATGCCGCCATCATTTCTCCCGTCGTCACGGCAAACCTGGTCCAGGCCGAGAAAGGATTTGCCGCGGTGCCGCGTTTGCGTTTTTTCATCTGAAACCCGTCAATATCGTGCCGTCTGCGATGTGCTCGGCAGCCCGACATTCGAGACGGTATTTTCTTGTAAGTTCGCTTCGATGCTCACGAAAAATGCGTCGGCTGGTGAACGACGGCTATATCGCCGATCAAGGATATCTCCGAACCTCGCGACTTGACTTTGCGCAATCCGCGGTGAACCGCTGCGGATGTTTATGTCTTACCATGTCGGCTATTGCAAGAAAGACGAAAAGCATAAGAGGAAAAACATGTTCGCTGCGGTAGATCTTGGTTCCAACAGTTTCCGGCTGCATATCGGCAGGCACGACGGGGAAACGATTCGCGTAGTCAAGAGCGCGCGCGATCCGATCCGGCTTGCCGCCGGCCTGGATAGCAAGGGTTACCTTACCGACCAGGCGATGCAAACCGCCCTTGAATCGCTGGCGAGATTCCGAGGCATCCTGCAGGCTCATGCTCTGGACGCGGTCCGTGTTGTCGCCACGAACACCCTGCGTGTCGCGAAAAACGCGCCTGCGTTCCTGCCTGCCGCGGAGAAAGCAATCGGGTATCCGATCGAAATCATCTCCGGTGAGGAAGAGGGGCGGTTGATTTACATGGGTGTGGCGAGCGCATTACCCGCACCGGCTGAAAAACGCTTGGTGGTCGATATCGGAGGCGGTTCCACCGAGCTTATTTTGGGACAGGGGCAGGATATCCAGAAAGTCGAGTCCTTCAGCATCGGCACCGTCAAGCAGAGTCAATCCTTTTTTCCCGGCGGGCGCATCGATTCCGCGGCATTTGAAGCAGCGATCCTGTCGGCGCGCTCACTCTTTGAAGACGCGGCGCCATCCTACGATCGTCAATACTGGACCCGCGCTTATGGCTCATCGGGAACGATACGCGCGATGTCGGAAGCGATCACCAGAAACGCAATCGGCGATGGAGAACTATCGCTGCAAAGCCTCGAGGAACTCAAGGCGCGGCTCATCAGCTACGGCAGTACCGGGAACATCGATCTTGTCGGCGTGAAGCCGGAACGGATTGCGGCCATGGTCGGCGGCCTGGCCATCCTCCTGGCCATCATGCAGGAACTCGGCATCACGACGCTGAAAGCGGTCGAGGCCGGCCTGCGCATGGGGGTGCTGTGGGATTTGCAGCTGCGTGCAACCAAGCGCGACCGGCGTGAGCAATCGGTAAGGGACTTCTGCCGCCGCTTCCATGTTGACGACGAACGTGCGGCGCGGGTTGCCGGGACTGCGCTGTCGCTGTACATGCAAACCAAGCCCGCCGATGACGGCTATGTGAAATCGCTTTACTGGAGCGGATTGCTGCACGAGGTGGGGATGGCGGTGTCGCATACCGGCTACCACAAGCATGGCGCCTATCTGGTTGAGAATGCCGACCTGCCGGGGTTCACGACGCGCGAGCAGCGGGTGATGAGTGCGATGGTACTGGCGCATAAAGGCAATCTGCGCAAACTTGGCGAAACGCTGACCGATCCGGACTTCGCGAAGGCTGTGCTGTCATTGCGTCTGGCCGTCCTGTTCATGCATTCCCGCATTGAGGCCGATGCCGGCGAAGTCCGCCTGAGAATGAAGAGCAAAATCGAACTGGAGCTCAGGCGTGACCGTGTCGCCGAACACCCCACCATTTCCTATTGGCTGGAGAAGGAGCGCGAGTCGTGGAGCGATGTCGGCATGGACTTCGTGCTGCGCCTCGGTTGACCTGCTTGAAGATGCTTCGGTAACCTGATCGATGAGATTTGCAAGCCGGAAATTAATGGTATATATTATTTATACTATTTAATGGGAGCGCGTCGATGACCAAATCAGTAAAGAAGGATGCCGCCAAGCCGGCGAATGTTGCCACACAGAAGCCGGAAGCCGCAAAGGACACCATCAAGAAAGTCTCACCAGCCAAAACGAAAGTCGCCGTTGTCGCCAAACCGGAAGCAGTCAGCGCCAAGGCGCCGGCTAACGTAAAACCGGCAGAGCCAAAAGACAAAGTCAAAAAGCCGAAACTGGTGCGTGACAGTTTCACCATGCCGGAAGCCGAATACCAGGTACTCGGTGACATGAAGAAGGCGTGTCTCAAGGCCGGCGTGGACGTCAAGAAAAGCGAATTGCTGCGCGTCGGTGTGGCGCTTATTCGGCAGATGGATGTCGCCAAGATCAAGGAAGTGTTGAACACATTGCCGCCGCTGAAAGCCGGTCGTCCCAAGAAAGACAAATGATCCGGAACGGGAGAGGCGGGCGTTCGTCACCTGCTTTCTCCCATGCTGTTGCAGTGTCACGGAACTGAAACGCCGCTGTCATTTCGCCGAAGTAATCCACGGTTACGCTTCACTCGTCATTTTCTCGAGGACGATGAATGCGCGTACTGACCGCTCCGGCCGTTAATGTCGAACCTGCCCAGAGTTTTTCCAAACTGACACTCAGCCTTGCCACCACGCCGGAAGAAGTGCGTGAAGTGCAACGCCTGCGTTATCGGATTTTCATCGAAACCCTGGGCCTGTCGATGCTGACGAACAGCGAGGGACTGGACTGCGATGAGTTCGACGCCCATTGCGATCATCTGATCGTTCGCGATACCAAGACCTCGCGCATCGTCGGTACCTACCGCGTACTCAGCGCCAGCACCGCCCGACGGATCGGCCGCTTCTATTCGGAAACCGAATTCGATCTCAATCGCCTCGATCACCTGCGGTCGCGCATTGTCGAAGCCGGCCGTGCCTGCATCCATCCGGATTACCGCGGCGGCGGCGTGCTGATGCTGCTGTGGGCCGGCCTGGCCGCCTACATGCGGCGCGAACGCTGTGACTACCTGATCGGCTGCGCCAGCATCAGTCTGGCCGATGGCGGGCGCAATGCAGCCGCTGTCTCCCACACGGTGATGCAGTCCCATCTCGCACCCGCGGAATACCGCATCATGCCCCGCCTACCATTCCCGATCGGCGAAAGCGACGCGACCGACAAGGGCGCCATACCCCCGCTGCTGAAAGGCTACCTGCGCAGCGGTGCGTGGGTCTGCGGCGAACCGACCTGGGATGCGGAATTTCATTGCGCCGACCTGTTCCTGATGCTTCCGCTCGGAAAGCTGGACGACCGGTACGCCCGTCACTACCTGAAGGAATCGAGGCCAATATGAAGCCTGCCGACACCTTTCTGAACGCCGGTTTTCTGAAGCCGGCCCCGCATCCGAAAAAGGAGGTCAAGCGTTTCCGGACTATCTGGATCTCCGATATTCACCTGGGCACGACGGGATGCCAGGCGGCACGACTTCTGGAATTCCTGCAGGCCACCGAATCGGACACGCTCTACCTGGTCGGCGACATCATCGACGGCTGGCAACTGAAGCGCCGCTGGTACTGGGACCAGACGCATAACAACGTCGTGCAGAACGTGCTCAAGAAAGCGAAAAAGGGCACGGAAGTCATTTTCGTACCGGGCAATCACGACGAGGCGGTCCGGCAGTTCATCGACCTGGATTTCGGCGGAATCAAGATCCGGGATGAACTGATTCATGTGACGGCGCAGGGAAAACGCATGCTTGTGCTGCACGGCGATCGCTTCGACGGCGTTATTGCATGCGCGAAGTGGCTGGCCTACGTCGGCGACAGCTTGTACACCATGATCCTCAAGTTCAACCAGGTGTTCAATAATTGGCGTGCGCGGGCCGGCCTGCCGTATTGGTCCCTGTCGCAATATTTAAAGCTGAAAGTCAAGAATGCGGTCAGCTACATCACGTCGTTTGAGGATGCGCTGGCGGCAGAGGCACGCAAGAAGGGCGTTGACGGCGTCATCTGCGGACATATCCACAAGCCGGAAATCCGCGATATCGACGGTATCATCTACTGCAATGACGGCGATTGGGTGGAAAGCCTGTCGGCATTGGTGGAGGAAACGACGGGTGAGCTGCGTCTGGTTACCTGGCAGGACATCGTGACGAAGCCGCAACAAGTGAAACTGGAAGAGACGACGGAAGTATGCGCATCGCCATCGTAACCGATGCCTGGATGCCTCAGATCAACGGCGTCGTCAACACACTCAAGGCAACCGTGCAGTGCCTGCGCAATAGCGGGCACGAGGTAAAAATCGTCTCCGCCGAACATCTGCCGACCTTTGCCTGCCCGGGATACCCGGAAATCCGGCTGGCGTGCAAACCATACGCCAGCGTCAGCATCGCGCTCGATGCATGGCAGCCCGATTGCATCCATATCGCTACGGAAGGGCCGATGGGACTGGCGGCGCGGCGCTACTGCATCAAGCGCGGACTCGACTTCACGACGTCGTACCACACGCGCTTCCCCGAATATCTGCATGCCCGGAGCCGCCTGCCGCCAGCACTCCTTTATCGCTGGTTACGCTGGTTTCACTCCCGCTCCGGCGCAATCATGGTGGCCACGCCTGCAATGAAGAAGCTGCTCGAACAACGCGGTTTCGAACGTGTCGCGATTTGGGGACGGGGCGTGGACACCGAGCGCTTCCAGCCTGAACCACAGGACTTCTCCTGCATCCGTCGACCGCTCTACCTGTATGTCGGCAGAGTGGCGGTGGAAAAAAACATCGAGGATTTTCTGCGCATTGATATGCCTGGCAGCAAGTGGGTGATCGGCGATGGACCGATGCGGGAGGAACTGGAGCGGCGCTACCCACAGGTGCGCTTCCTTGGCGCGAAGCCGCATGCGGAGCTTGCCCCTTACTACAACTGCGCCGACGTATTCGTGTTCCCGAGCCGTACCGATACCTTCGGGCTGGTGATGGCGGAAGCGATGGCATGCGGCGTGCCGGTCGCCGCTTACCCGGTGGAAGGCCCGGTCGACGTGGTTGCCCATGGCTTGTCCGGGATCCTGCATCAGGACCTGACGCGCGCCTGCTTCGATGCGCTGAAACTGCGGCGCGCCGACGTGCGCCAACATGCGCTGCGGTTCTCCTGGCATGCCGCAACTGAACAGTTTCTGGCGCATTTGCGTCCGGCGCGCCGCATCGTGCCGGCAAGGTATGCCGCGTCGCCGACCATCTGACACCATGCAGGCAGGCACACCCTTGGAGCGACGGCATTTGTGCCATGCTGCCGGCTCGTCCGATCGTGTTGACAGCCTTTTCGCCTGGTTTTTGTCAACGGACCGTTGAAGCTGCGATATTTCATGCATCTGTCATGCAGTCTTCACACCCGTGACATATTTGGCCCCGATACTTGCCCCCGTCATTCTCAACACCAGGCGGGCATCATGATGATAGAAATCAGCGGACTGTCGAAAACATTCAAGGGCGGCTTTCAGGCGCTCGATCGTGTCAGTCTATCTTTCCAGCAGGGGGAAATGGTGGCGCTGATCGGTGCGTCCGGTTCGGGCAAATCCACCCTGCTGCGCCACATTTCCGGCCTGATGCCGGGAAACACGTCGACGAGCCACATCAAGGTCGGCGGCAGAACCGTGCAGCAGGACGGCCTGGTGGAACGCGACGTGCGATCGGTGCGGGCGGACGTCGGCTTCGTCTTCCAGCAGTTCAATCTCGTCGGGCGTTTGCCGGTGCTGACAAACGTACTGTCCGGCGGTTTGTCGCGCATGCCGTTATGGCGCAGTTGCGTCAAGCAGTTCACCCGCGAGGAAAAGGAACTTGGGCTGGAGGCGCTGGCTCGCGTGGGCATCGTCGATCATGCCTACAAGCGTGCATCGGCGTTGTCGGGCGGACAGCAGCAGCGGGCCGCCATCGCCCGGACCATCGTTCAGAAGGCAAAGGTCGTGCTGGCCGATGAACCGATCGCCTCGCTTGATCCGGAATCGTCCCGCCGGGTAATGCAAACCCTGGCCGACATCAATCGCATCGACGGCACCACGGTGGTCGTATCGCTGCACCAGGTGGATTTCGCAATGCGCTTCTGCCCGCGCACCGTGGCGCTCTGCCGCGGCCGTGTCGTGTATGACGGGCCGTCCTCCGCGCTGTCCGCCGGCATGCTGCGCGACCTGTACGGCGCCGAGGCGGAGGAGATCCTTGCGCCACCGATGTCGGCTCACACCCATCCGAACATTCTCGCTGCAAGCAGCTTTCATCCGGCTGTGCTGGCCGCGGCGGTGTAAGCGCCTTTCCCGATTTTCCAGTCCTTCAATTTACAGGGAGTACATTCATGTACCGCAATCTGCTGTCCGCCTGCGCGGCAACCGTCATGCTAGCCATCTCCACTCCAGCAGCGCATGCACAGGATACGACCAAGTCGATCAATTTCGGCATCATTTCCACCGAGTCCACGCAGAACCTGCGCCAGGACTGGCAGCCTTTGCTGGACGAGATGAGCAAGCGAACCGGTTTGAAGGTGACTGCTTTTTTCGCGCCCGACTACGCAGGCGTGATCGAAGGAATGCGTTTCAACAAGGTGCACGTGGCATGGATGGGAAACAAGTCGGCAATCGAAGCCGTCGACCGTGCGAGCGGGGAAGTCTTTGCGCAAACGGTGAACGTCGACGGCACACTCGGCTATTACAGCTACATCAGCGTGCACAAGGATAGCCCCTACCAGAATCTCGATGACGTGCTGAAGAACGCAAAGGCCATGAACTTCGGTATCGGTGACCCCAATTCCACTTCCGCCTTCCTGATCCCGAGTTATTACGTATTCGCGCAGAACAATATCGACCCGAAGTCGGCGTTCAAGACCGTACGCAGCGCTAATCATGAAACCAACATCCTGGCCGTCGCAAACAAGCAGGTCGATGCCGCCGTGCACAGTTCCGACACGCTGGACAAGATCACCAGCCGCCAGCCCGAGATCGCGAAGCAATTGCGGCAGGTCTGGAAATCGCCGTTGATCACATCCGATCCGCTCGTATGGCGTAATGACCTGGCGCCTGAAACAAAAAAGAAAGTGAAGGAATTTTTCCTTTCCTATGGCAAGACGGGCCCGAACGCCGCGCAGGAAAAGGAGATACTGAAAAAGCTGACCTTTGGCGGCATCCAGGAT
>NZ_DAIUCO010000152.1:0-12172 GCF_036846085.1 Noviherbaspirillum sp.
GGTATGGGAAAACCAGACCGCGCCCGCACCGCACACCGCCATCGTGGTGCTCACGACGACGATCAGCCAGGGCCAGCGCGCCTCGCGCATGCCCGGCGGCTGGTTTGCATAAGCCGCTGCCTGCGGCGTGGGTGTCGGGCCGGACGACTGGTCGTCCAGCGCCGCGATGGCGGAATGCATCAGGCTCACAGCAGTTTCACCTTCAGCACCATGATGAGTTCACGGCTGCGATGCGCCGATCCCTGCGCGCCGAACGCGCGGCCGACGACCGGTACATCGGACAGTCCCGGCATGCCGCTGTCGGTGCTGGAAGCATTCTGGTCGATCAGGCCGCCGAGGATGACGGTATCGCCATCCTTGATGTTCAGCGTGGTTGTCATGCCTTTGTAGCTCACCTTCGGCAGTGTCACGCGGTTGCCGCCGCCGACGTCGAGCAATTGCAGGCTGGCCGCGTCGACCTCGGTTTGCATCGGATGGATCATCAGGTCGACGTTGCCGCGATCGCTGATGAATGGCACTACGCCGACTACGATGCCGGCGAACACCGAATCGGTCTGCACGTCGGCAGTGGTGGTGGCCGCGCCGCCGCCGGGATTGGTAACGGTGACCGAGGATTTCGAAATGAAGCGGTTGCTGGTGCCGACCGACAGCAGCGCCGGGCTGTTGTTGCGCACGCGGATGCTGGGATTGGACAGCACCTTGACGTTGCCGAAGGTGCGTAGCAGGTTGAGCGCCGCGAATACGTTTTTGTCGCTATAGGCCACGCCGGTCGAGCGGCCGGACGGCGAGCCGACCGGCTGCGCCGGAAAGTTGATCGCCCGCGCCGGCAGGCCAATGTTGCCGGGGATAATCGCCGACATGGCGGAAGCGGTGGCCGGCACGCTGCCGACCGTCGCCGCGACATGGTTGCGCAGCAAGGTCCAGTCGACGCCGAACTGGAACGCATCGCTCAGTTCCACGTCGAGCAATTGCGCTTCGATCAGTACCTGGCGGCGCAACGCCGTCTTGTTGCGGTCGATCAGCTTCTCGATCGACCGGACCTGCGCCGGCCTCGCCTTCACGTACAGCGTGCCGGACGAGCGGTTGAGCGTATAACTGCTGCGGCCCATGCCGCCGTCAGTATCCTGCTTGTCACCCTTTTCCGACTGGCCCGGCTGGCCTGCCTTCAGGATGCCCTTGAGGCTGGCTTCGAGCTGATCGTAGGGCTCGACCTGCTTGCCGGTGCCGCCGCCGACCGAGATGTTGCTGCGCAGGACATCGCCACCACCGCCGCCCGCGCCGCCGGCCGAGGAAGTCGAGCCGAACACGTTGCCGCCGGCGGAGATGTCGACGTTCAGGCGGGAATTGAGGAAATCGATGTTGAAAAACCGTTCTTCCAGCAGGCTGATCTTGATGGTTTTGCCGTCGCTGGTGCCGGCAAGGTCGAAGGTCTCGAGAATGTGGCGGTACAGTTCGCGCGCCGTCACCCGGTTCAGGTAGAAGCTGGCGCGCTTGTCGATCGCCATGACTTCCGGATCGATCAGGATGTTGGTCTTGGACTGCTCCGACAGCACATGCAGGATCGCCGGCAGTGTTGCGTTCTGCAACTTGATGGTGACGACAATGTCTTCCAGCGGATCGTATTGCGGCGGCACCGCTTCCGGTACCGGGGCGACATCGCGCTTTTCGATCTGCTGCAGCCAGGCTTCGCGCGCGGCTGCCAGCTTCGCCGATTCCTGGGCAAGGTTGTCGGTCATGGCCTGCAGCGTCATCCGGTCGGTGTCGGCGATATTCGCCAGGCTGCGCTGGGTCGGCGTGGTGCATGCACCGAGCAAAGTCATGCCGATCATGGCGCAGAGCGCCGACCGGGTCAGAGAAACCGTGTTGTTTTTCATTGAGTTTTTCACAAGTCCGCCGTGTTTTAGTGATGCAGTCGCGCCAGTAGCGCATAGAAGCCGAAGGCTTCGGTCGTATCGTCGAAGCCGCTGTCCGCCGCCCGTGTCGGCGCTGAAAAGCAGCGTCCTGTGCCGGGCAGCGATTGATGGATGCCGTCGAAGCCGCGCCCGTCACCGTCGCGGTCGGCGCCCGGCAGCGTCACCACGAATGCCGGATTGCTGCGCACGCTGCTGCAATCCTCGGCACCGTTGGCGGCGCCGTCACCGGTTGTGTAAGGCTGCGAATCCGACAGTCCCTGCGCGGCCGCGGTGCGCAGCGCGTGCAGGAAGTCGGATCGCGCCGCATGGGCGGGGCTGCCCGCCGGGTCGCCGGTGTATTCCCGCGCGGCGGCCAGGTCTGCCGCGGCATGGCGATAGACGCCGTACAGTGCGCGCGCCCCGGGCGCCGGCATCGGCAGTCCAACCGCCGAGTACGGAAACATGCCGACCCGGTCGGTCGCCGCGCAGATGCCGCCGGTGCCTTCATGGCCGCTGTTGTCCATGCTCGGGCATGGCAGGCGGAAGCGGCCGGCGGCGAAGGCAATCACCGCCTCGTTCAGCGCCGTCGCGCTCGCCTGCACTGATATCTGCTGGTTCGCCCGGTCCGCCAGCCGCGCATAGGCGGCAGCGCCGGTCGCGGCCATCAGGCCGATGACCGCGATCGTCAGCGCCATCTCGGTGATGGTGAAGCCGTGCGCGTACCTGGCATGACGTTTCATTTTTTCGTTCCGCCCGCATCGGGCGCGGGCGATGCAGGAGGGATGGGAAGTACCGGTGCCGGCGTGCCGGGCTGATTGACCGACACATCGTTGCGCAACTGCCCCTGGAGCTGCTGCATTTGCGCCATCTGTGCACGCAATTTGTTCATGTCGGGACCGCCCGGCTTTTTGGCTTCGCGCTCCATGTCCTGCGCCAGCTGCTGCATCTGCTGCGCCTTGTCGAGGTTGCTGCGCACCGCCGGAATATTGACACCGGCCACCACCGGCGCGCCTTCGATTTCCTGCAGCTTGGCCAGGGTTGCATCCACCTGTTTCGCATCGGGCTGCTTGCCTTGCTGCGTCTGCCGCAGGATGTCGGCCTGAAGCGCATGCAGTTCTGCCAGACGCTTCTCTTTTGCCTGCTCGCCGGCCGGCGCGGCCGCACCGGATGCCTGCGAATGATTCATCCATGGAGCGGGCGTGTTGGCGGCTGGCATGCTCCCGTTTGTGGCGGTTTGCGGCGCTGACGGCTGGCTACCGGGAAAGGTATTGGCCCCGGTGCCGGCAGTGCCCGTTCCCGCCGGCGCGCCGCCCTGCGCCGGTACCGGCGCGGATACGCCGGGGATGCCGGGCTGGCGCGGGTCTGGCATGAGCACCAGCGCGGCTACCAGTACGATCAATAACGCGATGCCCGCGACGATCCAGTTCTTCACTTTGCGCCTTCCTTGCGTTGCCGCGTCACGCCGCCAACCGGGCGCGTCGGCAGCGCCTGCAGCGTCGTGCGGCGGCCGCGGCTTTCAAGGACCACGCGCTCGGCATCGATGGAAACCACGCGCATGCCATTCGACAATTCGTCGCCGACGCCGACCAGGTCGCCGTTGACGACCGCCTTGCGCATGTCCTGCGAGAGATAGATGAGCGATACCGCCGGCTCGGCTTCCGGTTGCGGTGCGGCCCTCGCCGTGGACGACGCGGCGATTGCCGGCGGCGGCTCCACGCCGATAGCCAAAGGCGCGGTCGCGAATGCGTTGGACGATGCCAGCCGATTGAGCCGGCCGAACGCGTCTTCCAGGTCACGCAGGCGCGCCATGGCGGCGGACGTCGCCGAGTCGGCCGCCGGTGCCGCAGGCTCGGCAATCATCGGCCGGGGCTGCGCCTGCGGTCTGGCGACCAGGACGGCCACCGCGCCCAGCACCAGCAGTGCGGCGAGGTTCAGGAGGATGGCGAGATACTTGATCATTGCGGCGCTCCTTCGGTGCGCCGCACCAGGTAGGAAAAGAAACCGGGCTGCTGACCCTGCCCGCCAGTGTCTTCCGCATCGATGCGATAGCCGGCGGTGCGCATGGCTGCCACAAACCCTGCCAGCGCCTGACCGGAAGCACCGCTCGCCGGCACGCCGTCGACCCGGTAGACGCCGTCGGCCGCCACCATCCGCACGCGCATGATGCGCACCCGCTGGTCGGCAGCGCCGCGCAGCGTGTCGAGCAGGCCGAGCGCGTCCGGGCTGCGCAGCGCCGCGGCCATGCCATCGAGAAGATGCAATGTCGGGTTGTGCTTCACCAGCAGTTGGCCGGCAGGCACATCCAGACCGGCGGCATCCTGTTCCAGCGTGGTTGCGCGGGCGGCGGTCTCGAATGCGCGGGCATTCAGACGGGCGGTTTCCGCGCCGAGATAGGCTGCGGCGGCAAGCAGCGCGATACCGGCGACGCCGATCAGCGCGGCCAGCGGCTTCTTCGCCTGCTCGGCAAAGAAGGCCGCGCGCTCGACCGGCGGATTGAGCGCGGCCGTCACCGGAAGGGATTCGAGCAGGGCCGGCGCGGCGCTGACCATGCTGCTGCCGCTTGCGTGGACATGCTCGGCCGGCATGCGGGTCAGTTGCGCGTTCAGCATCGCGGCCAGTGCCTGCGCCAATGCATCGGATGGCGACGACGCCATCACGTCGCACCATAGCAGCGTGGGCTGCAGCGGACGGTCCGGCCACTGCCTGGCGAGCTGATCGGCAAGATTGCCCAGCGCCGTGCGCATATCGTCGTCATCGTCGGAATACGCGGTCACCGTCAGGTACACCAGCGCATCGGCGTTCGACACCAGCAGGCGCAACTGCCGTCCGGCGGCGAAGACCACGATGTCGTGCCTGCGTGCCGCGTGCAGCATCGCCGACTCGGCGGTGTACAACAATGCCAGTGTCGGCTCGCCCTTCAGCCAGCTAAAGGTGGATTGCCATGCGGACAGCGGAATCGCACTGTAGAACACGCGGCTTCCGCCGCCGGAGGCGACGATGCGGTGAAGCAGGATGCGTGCTTCGGCATCGAGCATGCCTTCCGAACGCAACCGCTTCTCGATCACCGGACCGGCGAACTCGGTCTTGACGTCGACAGCCGCCACGCCGGCGATGGCACCGCCGAAATCGCCGAGGACGCGGCCAGGCGATGACAACGACGGCATGCCTGCGTGCACCTGCCAGTTGCCTCCGAGGCGGCTGATCCAGCGGCCGTCCAGCGAAAGAATCAGATCCTGTTTCATACGTCTTATTGCCCCAGGCGGAAATACATCATGCCGCGCAGTGTCAGCATCACAGGCTGGCGAGTGGTCTTCGGCATATCGAACAGCCCTTCATCGGGCTGCGTGACCGACAGCTCGAACTCTTCCAGCTTCATCACCTGGCCGGCATGACGCGCGGTGCCGGCGAGGATCTGGTTGACTTCGGTGCGCAGCAGGTTTTGCTGGCGCACATTGACGTGGCGTTCGCTCCATCCCTGCGGCACCATGCCTGCGGCATCGGCCTGCTGCTTGAGCTTGTCGGCGGAGGCAAGCAGCGCGCGGTTGATGTCCGCCCGTGCCTGCCGGCTGCGCGTCTGGACCATTTCCGCGTCGGCCGCCTGTACTGCCTGCCGTGCACTGTCGTGCGCCGAGCGGGCATAGGCAAAGGCCGCTGCGCCGGCGGCGAGCACGCAGACTGCGATGATCAGCAGCGCGTTGCCGGCACGATGTGTGAACGTGGCAGACATTATTGGTCCATCACCCAGTGCGCGGTGACCAGCATGATCTGGTTTTCATCGCGGTTCTGGCCGGTGCCCGTTGCCGTCGCGTTCGCTTCGGTGCTGGCATAGGTATTGTTGCCGGTCCACTCGACACCGGGCCGGTTGTTCGACGGTTCGCTGGCGTTGGTGGCGCTGTTCTGCATGCGGAAGCGGCCTTCGAGCGCGTCGGGCTTGCCGTCCACCATCTGGTCGAGATAGCGTGCGAGATCCGGCGTCAGCCCGCGTACCACCAGCACGTTGCCGGCGCCGCTGATGGTGCCCGGCGGATTCCACTGGAAGCACACCTGGATCTCGGCGATGTTGCCGTTGGAGTCGGTGTATTGGTAACGGTCTTCCTTGCCTTCGCCGCGTCCGGGCGGCATGCGGATGCCGATGCGCTGCATGATCTGGCGCAGGTTCTGCGCGGCCAGCTTCGGATCACCGGCGCCAACCGAATTTTGCGTGAAGCCCTGGCCGTTGCAGATGCGCAGGCCGGTGTTGGCATAGCTTGCCGGCACGCCGGGCAATGCGCCGTCCAGGTTGCCGGCGGAAGCTGTCGCGCCGCCAATGGTGGTTTCGTTACCGTTGATCATGCCGGTGGGCGCGACCTGGCTATCGCCGAGCAGCGTGCCGGTGCGCTGGTAGTAACCGTCGTAGGCCTTTTTCCATTCGAAGACGAACTTGTTGCCAACCTTCTGGTATTCGGCATTGCGCTGCACGTCCTTGCCGATCGACAGCGCACCGAGGATCAGGCCGATGATGACCAGCACGATGGCCATTTCGACCAGGGTGAAACCGCGCGCGTTGCGGCGCAGGGATGGTAGTGATGACATGGTGTTCTCCTGCGGATTACTGGTTCATCTTGTAGTGGGCGACGACGGTGATGACCTGGTCTTCGTCGCGGCCTGTCGGCGCATTCGCGGCAGCGCCTTGCGCTACGGTGTTATTCGTATTCCATTCGATGCCGGGTGCATTGGGTGTGCCGTTGGCCACGCCCTGCTGGCGGAACATGCCTTCCTGCGAGTCGGCCTTACCGTCGATCATCTGGTCGATGGAACGGGCCAGGTCCGGCGTCAGGCCGGAAATAACCATGACGTTGCCCGAACCAGATGCAGTTCCCGGCGGGTTCCACTGGAAGCAGACGCGGATCTCCTGCGGATTGCCGTTGCTGTCGAGGTAGACATAGCGGTCTTCCTGCCCTTCGGAACGTCCGGGCGGCATGCGCACACCGGCAACCTGCATGATGGTGCGCAGGTTAAATGCGGCGCCGGTCTGGGCCGTACCGGTCATGCCGGTGCCCACTGCACCGTTGCAGATCGGGGAGGATGCAGTCGTTACCGCCGTCATATTTCCACCCGAGACTTCAACGTTAGCGGCGACTGTGTAGTTCGCACCATTGACCATCAAGCGCGGCTGCACCTGGCTGTCGCCCGGTACCACGCCGGTGCGCTGCGTATGGGCGTTGTAAGCCACCACCCACTGGTCGATGAATTTCTGCTTCACCTTCTGGTACTCGGCATTGCGCTGCACGTCCTTGCCGATCGAAATCGCGCCCAGAATCAGGCCGATAATGACGAGCACGACGGCCATTTCGACGAGGGTAAAGCCCCCCTGAACCTTCTTTTTCATGTTTTCTCCAGTGTGCCGCGCGCCGCTTGCCATCCGCTGCCGGCGAGGCGTTTTCAGTGACTAAAAGTAGAGATTCAACGGCAACAAAATATTGCCGGCGATCAACAAATTTCAGAGGCGATGATAGCCATGGCCCTGAGACAGGCCAATACGACTTAGGTCTTACGCCGAGGCTGGCGCGCAACACGCATGGTGATTTTTAAAGTGGCAAGGAGGACGGCAAGGGACTTGATTCGCCGGGCTGCGTGCATGGCAAATGCAGGGGACACAGGAAGTGTGAGAGACGGGATCGCACTCGGGATCCGATATTGCAATACTGGTTTTGGGGGACTGATGCTGCCTGCTTCAGGTCCGCCGTGGTTAGAACATCGTCGCGGGCATCGGCTTTGCCGCCCTCCCCTATTAGACTGTCCACGACGAACTCAAGGACGGAACGCTGACACGGCTCCTGCCGGACTACACCGTCGAGGTGTGGGGGAACAAGCTGTACATGATCACCGCGCCCAATCTGTATCCGACGATGGTGGCGCGTTCACTGATGGAGTTCCTGAAAACACGCATCCAGTCCATTCCCCTTCCGCATGGCCCTGCCGAAAAATAGGCCTGCCGCCGATCAGCGGTTGACCTTGCCCCATAGGGGCACATCAGATCCGAGGGAGAAACTGCTCATCGCGCGTATGATGCCGCCGTGTTCTAGATAGATTGCACAAAGCCACCCACAGTCCCGGCGGCATCATGCGTCCTCAAACAATCGCTCCAATTCTTCCTTCCGGCCCACGTCGGCGATATGCAGTATCACCACGTTTCTGAGGCCATGCACCGGGTGGTGAGCGCGGTGCTTCGCAAACCAGAACACTTCGCTCGCCTCGTCATCATCGTGCGCTGTGGTGATGACCGACTGATCCTCGGGTACGTCTTCATAATTGAACGCTTCAAGGCTCGCTTCTTCGACCGACTCGGCCCAGGAACCGCATTCCTTTCCCCAGGCCATCATATGGCGGCATCTGGAAGACACCAGCCAGCGACTCACCTCCCATTGCCACATTTGCGGCACATCGGTTTCGATGAGGAGGATGGCCTTGAACGGGGAAAGCGTGTCGATCGCCGGCAGCGCCTCGTCCGGCTTCATGTGGAGGTAGGTAACGGAAGTTTTCAGCATTGCATTGACTTGGGGGCTTAATCTCTGCCGGGCGTGGATATCATTTCACAATCTGCCTGGCAGGACAATTGATAACAGGCGAAGTGCCATACGATTGAAGCAGAAAAAGACATCGACGGATTGGTCATGACAGAAACACCTTTGTGTAAAGGCATTTCCATATCTGCAGGATGACATAAACCATCACGTTGGACATACCATCTTGCTCGCCGGCCAAAAAATGTTCATTTTTCAAGCTATATTGTCGGTCACCTGCTGACGGATTCATCTGGCTAAATTTCATGGTAATGGCAACGACAACCAAAACCGAAATGCTGATTCGTGCCGATATGTGGCGTATGGATTGCCTTGAGTTAGTAAGGGACGTCGGGTTACCTGATTGGATGATTGTTGCCGGATTCGTGCGCAACCTGATTTGGGACCATCTTCATGGGCGGGATGTCTATACACTCTTGAACGATGTCGATGTGGCTTTTTTCGACCCTGCAGACTTGTCTGCAGATACCGAGCAGCGTATCGAATCGCACCTTAAGGCTGTCAGGCCTGCTGTCCGCTGGCAAGTTCGTAATCAGGCTCGCATGCACTTGCGAAACGGGCATCGACCGTATCGGAGTTCTGCCGACGCGATAAGCTACTACCCCGAGCTGCCGACGTGTATTGGCGTGCGGTTGACCGGGAATGATGCTGTTGAAGTCATTGCTCCGCACGGAATGGAGCATTGCTGGACAGGTACGATACGGCCGAATTCAAGGACCGGTTACCCGATCTCCGTTGTCCGGGAACGGGTCACGAATAAGCGTTGGCTGGAAATCTGGCCTGCATTGCGGATGGAGGAGAACAATGCGGTTTAACTTGCAAATGGACAGCACCGCGGTAAAAATGCGGGTGTCATTGCGGCGTTACGCGTCATCCAACCAGACCTTACAGGACCTCGCATGAAACACAATGCTACCGACCTCGAAGTGCTCGGCGCCTTGAACAAGCGCTTCATCCACAACTTCGTTACCAACGATGTGAATTCCCATGACGCGATACTCCACCCCGACTTTCGCGCCATCTATACCGCAGGCAATCATATCGATCGTGCCTCGTACCTGAAGCAATGGGCGACGGGCTTTGATCCGTCCGTCATCGTCTACTGGGACATGCGAGATCAGCGCATCAACGTAATTGGCGATGTCGCGCTGGTAAGCGCCACAAACCGGTGGATCCGGGTGCGCGACGGTGTCGAAACTATCGGGATGACCTGCTACACGGACACCTACGTTCGCACCGAAGGCACCTGGCTCTGCGTTCTCGCCCAGCTCACTCCTGTCGCCCCGGAGAACTTTCCCTCGGACGACACCATCGTCGTAAGGTACCTGCAGGGAGTGCGGCAGTAGTTGTCATCGGATGACGCCCTCGCTTGAGAGGCGTCCTTACACGACCGGCTGCTTTTCCCGGAAACTTCTTTACGTATCAACTTGATTTCAAGGACCATGGAAATGCGGGCGCCGGTAGCGTGGATCTTTTTCACAGCCGCGTTAGCCGCCACTGAAAGGAATTAAAATATGATCAAGATTGCCGTCGAGACGAATATTCACGCGCCGATTGACAGAGTGTGGCAGGCCCACACCACGCCAGACGACATAGTCCAGTGGAATGCCGCGTCCGATGACTGGCACCTTTGCGCGCCATGTCGAAGGCCGGAAATAGCATGCTGGCATGCAGACATTCTCAGCGGCACTGAAGCGTTTATCAGGCTCCTGGCTCAGGATCGATGCTCCATATCGGTTAGCTTTGTTTGACAACACTATCTTCCGGGACCTATGTATTCATCAACCTTCATTTTCGCCAAAGGGCAATACGACGACGAGTTCTTCCGGCTGGATGAAGCGATCGCTGCAGCCGCGAAGGAAATTCCCGGCTACCTCGGCGAGGAGACCTGGGAAAATCAAGCAACCGGTCTGGTCTCGAATGTGTATTACTGGGAGTCGCTCGAATCGCTGCAGGCTCTCATGACGCATCCAACGCACATCGAAGCGAAGCAAGCGCAGGGAAAGTGGCTGAATGGGTACCAGGTCATTGTGTCGGAAGTGATTCGGACGTACGGAGACGGGAAGATCAGCCATCCGGCGGGAAAATTCGGTGGCGCCCACACTTTGCCGGACACTGTCGCGAACCGTACGGCGACGTAAGCGTTAAAAGACCAACCAGTGGTTGCAATCGTCCTTCTTCCCGGCATGGATGGCACCGGAATCATGTTTGCAGAGTTCTCCTCCTGCCTGGGGGAACGAATCCGGCCGATCGTTGTGTCATACCCCGATCAACCTTTGGGATATGGCGAGCTCGAGGCATTTGTCCGGACTGTCCTGCCTAAGGATGAGCCGTTTGTATTGCTTGGCGAATCGTTCTCCGGTCCAGTCGCGATCTCGCTGGCCGCATCGAAGCCTCCGGGGTTGATCGGGCTGGTTCTATGCTGCACCTTCGCACGCAATCCGGTGCCGCTGCTTCTACCACTCAACCGCATCATTCACCTGCTGCCATTGCCGACGCGTTTTTCCAGCCTGGGTGCGCCATGGATGTTTGGGCAATGGTCGACTTTCAACCTGAAAGCGACTCTGCGCCACGCGTTGGCCCGCGTTTCCGTGTCCACGCTGCGAGCGCGCCTGCGTGCGGTTCTTGAAGTGGATGTATCGGAACGAATGAGAGAGGTAGGCGTGCCTGTTCTTTATCTGCAGGCATCAATGGACCGCATCATTCCGAAGTCCGCTTTACGTCATCTCCGATCCCTATCACCTCATGCCAGGGTCGTGGCATTGGATGGACCGCATCTGTTATTGCAGGTTTTGCCTGTTGAAGCAGGTAACTTCGTCGCAGGCTTTGCAGCCGAGGCGGCGGACGCTTTTCACGCATCGCCGCATGCCGGCGCGTCACGCTGGCGTACTGGATCGTCATCGCAACGGTGAGCGATGTATTGAGCCCTTTCATTGCCGGATCCATGCGTCACGAACAGCCGCCCAATACCGTCCTCCCTCGGCATCGCATTTCGTTCAGCTTTCACTCCAACGTAAAAAAGGCCGCAAGCGGCCTTTTTTCTTTCGCTTGACGAACGATTACCGCACCGGCGAATAATTTACCGGCACCCACACATAGCCTTTTCCGTTCGCGCGCACCCGGCCGATGCCGGGAAACGACAGATGCGAGGCGGCGACCAGGTAACCTTGCTTCGCAGCGTCCGCATAGGCTTTCTTGCGCTGTGCCGCCGCAGCCTTGCTGTCGGAGTCGAACTGGATTGTTACCGCCGGGTTGTCAAACTGGACCGCCGCCACGTGCATCAGGTCGCCCCACAGCATCATCTTTTCTCCCTTGCTCTCGACCGCGAACACGGCATGACCAGCGGTGTGTCCATGGCTTGCGATGGCCTTGATGCCGGGCACCAGGTCGGTATTGCCTTCGAAGGGTTTGAAGCGGTCGGCTTTTACATACGGGTTCAATGACGCCATTGCGCCCTGGAAGAAGCCCTTGGAGTCCGCCGGTGCCTTGTCAAGGTTGGCCTGGCTGAGCCAGAAGTCCGCATCATGCTTGTCGGCGCGCACGACGGCATTCGGGAAGGCCATCTTGTCGCCCGCCATCAGTCCGCCGACGTGGTCGGGATGCATGTGGGTGATGTAGATCTCGTCGACCTGCTCCGGCTGGTAACCGGCGGCTTTCAGATTGTCCAGCAATTTGCCAAGCGTCGGACCGAACAGTCCTGCGGCGCCGGCATCGACG
>NZ_DAIUCO010000153.1:0-8752 GCF_036846085.1 Noviherbaspirillum sp.
GCCGCAAGCAGCGCCGACGATGGGGCCGGCGCCGCAGGATCGTTACCAGCACGTGGGCCGGGGGAGGGTGCGTCGTGGAACTGCGGATTGAGCGCAGTGTCCTCGGAGGAAGGACGACGACCGGCGGAACTGCTTTCGACCGACGTCGTCGCCGTTCCCTCGTTGCTTTCCCACGACCTGAACATGTTCGCAGCAGCGGTATTTTCCGTCGGCAACCGGAATTGGTTGTGAATTTCCGGGGCATGGTCCGGCACGGCGGCGTCGATTTTGCGTGCCTTGGATTGCAGCGACGCCAACGGGTCGCCGGAGCGGGATGTGTTGGGCCGCGATGCCGGACCATCCAGGATGCCATCCCTACTGAGCGGATCGCCGACGGGATCGCCGAGTCCGAACAAGGCATCGATACTCTCTTCGTCGCGCAATGTCTTTCCGGCAGCGGCGGACGGAGAAGGTTTCCCGCCCAGCATGCCCGGAAGCAGCACCGACATCCCGAACGGATCGAAATCGTCCGGTATCAGGGCGTCCGCCGGTTTCGCTGCTGCCAGCGGGTGGTCGGCCTCCGTTTGCGGAGAGTGATCGTCGCCGGACACGAGCTGCGCAAACGGGTCCAGGGAATGCGATGGGGTGTCGGGGCGCGTCGGACGCGATTCGCCATATTCGGCCCGCAGCACATAGTCACCGCACAGCAGTTCGTCACCGTCGAGCAATGGAACGCTACGTCCCTTGCCGACGGGTTCGCCATTGCGCAATATCGGGTTGGCATTGCCGCGGTCGGTCAACGTAAATTCGCTACCCGACCAGTTGATCTCCGCTTGTATGCGGGATATCTGGCGTTCGGGATCCGGCAGCGGCAACGTACACTGGCTGTTCCTGCCGATGGTTCCGCCGCTCCTGGTGAACCGGGCTTCAGCGGCGATGTCCGGAAGACGACCCTTGAAGCGTATGACTTTGATCAGCACCTCATGCTCCAATCTGTACGGTGCCCGCCCCGGAAACGATGACGCCACCGTGAATCGTCTGGTCACCGACGCGTGCGGCAGGCAGTCCTTGAATGAACACGGTGGCGGATCCTGTCGCGATCATGTCCGGTAACGGGGCGGCACAAAATGCCAGATCGGTCACCCTTGCTGCTGGCAAACCCTCGATCAGGACAACCGCCGCACCGGGGGCAATCACCGGCCCGCCGACATGGGGAATCGGGGGCGTGCCCGGCGTGAGCATCGGGCACACATGAAGGTCGGTCAGACGCGCTGCGTTTGGCATGGGAGGCCCGCCGTTGGTGAAGGTGCCGGCGCCGTTGCCGGTAGCGGCGCCACCGGACTGTCAACGGCCTTGTCGAGTAGAACCGTGTTCAGCATGGCCAGTGCCTCGCCCAGTGCCGTGGCCTGGCGCCCTGCATCGGAATCGCATTTGCCGGCCGCCGCTATGAGCTGTTGATGCACATCGGCGAGTTGGTCCTCGAGTCCCTGGCGCAATTCACGGAATCGCTCCAGCGCCGACGATGTTGCCGAAGGCAAGGTGGCGATGGTTGCCGATCCGGCCGATAGCGTCCGTTTCGACGCTTCCTTCACGGCATCGCGCAAGTGTTTCTCCACGCGCTCCGGTGCCACTCTGCCTTTGCGGATGTCGTCCATTGCCCGACGAAGCCGGTTTTGGTCGTCGGCACCCGGGTCATCGGATGATATGTCGTTTGCCCGGACCTGATGACGTTGCAGATCCTGCGCCGCAAACATCACCAGCTGAAGGGAATGCGCAAGCAGTTCGGACATGCTGCCTGCCGCCTGTTCAGGGCCGAGCACCGCCTTGCGTGCCTCAGCACGAGAGGCCGGCGTCCCGCAACGCCATGCCTGTTGAAATGCACCTCCCCAGCTCATAGGACGTTCTTCGATTGGCCGGCGAGCGCGAGGAAGACCGCCCGCAAGGTAAGCTCCATCGCCAGCGCCTTGTACGCCGGCCCGACGTCGTCGCGATCCAGCAGCGTGGCAAAGGATGCGATCTTCCGGTCGAAATCCTCGCCAAGGCACCATGCGCACAATACCCATCGTGCGCAGTCGCGCTCATCCGTGAAGCCCCGCTCCTTCGCGCGCCGCAACTGTTCCCTGATGCCGTTCTCCAGCCCCGCGGATTCGTGCATGGCAGAATCCGGAGACAGCACGCCAAGGATGACATGCATGCGCCGGACAAATGCCGCCTCGGCAAGGGCCTGGCACTGCGCCTGACTAAACACGAGCATGGGCAATGACTCCTTCCGGTACGGGCGTGTCGGTTGAAAGGGCGATTCGTCCTCGTTGCGTGTCCCAGCTGGCGCTGGTAACCGGGCGACCCTGGCCTGGAACATGAATGCGCACGATGCCATTCATGAACGCCGCGCCTTGTGTCGGGTCGAGGATGGAAACCAAGGCTCGCAATACCCTCGGATCCCAATAGCGAAACCACCACTCCTCACCCTGCGGGCCGCGCGTTTCGCTGAACCGCCGGAGATGCAATTGCAGGGCCGCCAAGCTAAGCCCGGATTCGATCACGTATCCCCAGGGGAGATGGCATCGGGTGTCCAGCCATGCGACGAGAGGTGAGCCGGCTTGCAGCGGTGCGAGGTAAGGTGCCACATGCGCGATATCGGGTTCAATATGGCCGGGCAGGAGGCATCTGAAACTCGACGTGCCCATTGCATGCAGCGTCTCCAGCAATCCGTCCAGTACCGCGGCATCCACCACCGCGAAAAGGGATGCGCGTGGAAGCTCGGCAATCAAGTCGTTCAGCGGAGCCACGGCATTCACCCCGCGGCAGCGAAAGGTGCGCCGGCACGGGCAGCGTTTGCCAGCGAGCCGGCGCGCGGTTGCTGTGTTGCCGGCTTGACCGGCGGACTCTCGGCGACGGCAATCGCGTCGGCGTCCGGCGCCTTGTTCACCGCCTTTGGCCTGGCGGGACGGGCGGGCTTGGCTGCCACCGGAGCGCCGCCGGAATTGATCATGACTTGCGGGCCCTGGATGAAAATGCCGGCCGGCGTAAGGCTGATGAACGAGCTTCCGCACCGCAGGCACACGCCGGTGCCGGCGTCCAGCGCCACGGACATGCCGGATTTGATGTCGACGGCCGATTGCGCAGTCATGGCGATGTTCATCTGGGCGCTGAGGGCATACGATTGGCCGGCACTAATGTCAAGCGATCCACCCGTACTGCAGATCGCGTCGCCATCGATCTGCACACTGTCGGATCCGAGCTGCATCACACGATCGCCGGTGACTTGCTTGCTCTCGTTTCCCGAGACAGCCATATGGCGGTCGCTGCCAATACTCGTTGCCTGTTTGCCATCCACTGTGACATTCCGGTTCTTCTGTACCCGGATGTTTTGATTTGCATCGACCGACACGCTATCGTTGTTGCCAACGATGCGCGTCGCATTTGCCTTGATGCGGGTATTCATATCCTTTTGCGCTTGAATGTAGAGTTCTTCCTCGCCCTTCATATCTTCGAACCGCAGTTCGTTGTAGTCGTTGGCGCCACCGTCGGGTGTGGAGTAGGTACGCATGCCGCTACTGGTCTTTTTGGCCGGCTGCGGATAGGGAATCTGGTTTTCGCCGTTGTAGACGCTGCCGGTGACAATCGGCCGGTCGGGGTCGCCTTCCAGGAAGTGGACCACCACTTCCGAACCGACGCGCGGCAACGCCCAGAATCCGAAGCCCTGGTTGGCCCAGGGTTGCGCCACCCGGATCCAGCAGGACGTGTCCTCGGTAGGCTTGCCATACCGGTCCCAATGAAACATTACGCGGATGCGGCCGTATTGATCGGTATGAATTTCCTGTTGTTCCGGCCCGACGACCAGGGCGGTCTGCGGGCCGACGATCCGGCTTGCGGGTGTTCGCCGCTGACTGCGGAATTGGACACCCGCCGGTATGGCGATGAAGCTGCAGTGCATTTCCGAACCTTCTCCGTGACCCGCTGCATACGCGTGGCTCTTGAACGAGTAAGCGGTTGATACCACCAGGAATTCGCCGTTCATGTCGGCAAGCGGATGATCCTTGATCCGGATGATCCGGCCGATCTGGACCGCCGCCGAGGCGGTAGTGCCTTCGCATGCGGCGTACTGCGCATGGATCTGCTCCATCCGGAGCCTGGCATAGGTTTCGCCTTCTTCCAGGGTGTCGAATTCGCCGGGGTAGAAAAACAGGTCAAAGTCGTCTCCCTGATGTCCCGACTGGTTCTTGCGGTGAAAATGCGCGGCCTGCATCGGTTTGGTGAAGTCGTAATCGCCGATCTCGGTTTGCCCGGACACCATGTCGTGCACCCGCTGCCAGTTTTCCACATAGTCGTGCGAACGGTCGCTTGCAAAGGCGTTAGGGTTGAATGAAAGCTGCAACATCGGCCGGGAGAGCTGATAGCTGGTGGCGTTGTCATCCAGCAGGCGCAGTGCGGTCCTGCCATTGCCCAAGTGTTCGAAATAAAAATATATGCCTTCCTGTTCCAGCAGCCGCTGCACAAAAGCCAGGTCGGTTTCCATGTACTGGGTGCAGCATTCCCATGGCAGATGTTTAAGCGAACTGGCGGAGAACTGGTGGGACAGCGACGCAATTTTTGCCAATACCAGATCGACGACTTCCGGCACCGTCTTGTTTTGGAAGATGCGTGCGTCGGTCCGGCGCGCCAGCAGCGCAAGATCGGGCTGAATTTCAAACCAGTATTCGTGACGCGCGCCATACTGGGCACCGCGGCCCATGCGCACGATGATGCCGTTGAAGCGCCTGTAGCTGCCATCAGGTAATAACACCTCGGCGCCAAAGGTTTTTCCAAGCGCAGCGCGCGGCGTCAGCTCGGTCCTGTCGCTCAGCACGGTGACATCGAACTGATAGGTTTGTCCCAGTTGCTCGCTTGCCCGCACTGATACCAGATCAAGTTTGCCTGACTGGTCGGTACCGTCAAAGAATATGCGTGAACTTTTGGCCACTGGGGTCTCCTGACGTAACCGGTCGGCTCCCTCGTCGGCCGGTTCGCAAAACCAGCATCCCAGCTTTCGTCCTCCCGCGCCATACTACTGAAGTATGGCAGCCGGCCGGGCGGAGCAATGGCATCAGACATGCACCGCGTAGGGTGGCCATTCCAGCGAGTTTGCATCGTAATAGGCTTTGAGGACGCGCGCATTGCGGCAAACGACGAAGTCCATTTTCCGGTCGACAATCACAAATTTTTCATCGAACGCAATCTCGTTTTCCATTGCATTCGTTCGCCAGTTGCGGTACTGGTCATTGGCGCCGTGCTGGAACATCGTGCTGTCTCCCAGATATTCGTTCAGTTCATCCAGCACCGCGTAGCCTTCCGCGCATTCCCAACCGTACCATTGCACAGCCGCTTCGCGTGACGCCCGAAAACCGATCGGGCAGTTCAGCGTGTTATAGGCGACATCACCCTGCCAGCGTACCGGCACCGGCACGCCCTGATCGCGATTTTCGACGAGGCTCGGCACTGCATACACATATCGCGCACCAATTCCGTCCTTTCGTCGCCGGTCGTCGTTGCCGGCATCGTCACGATGCCACAGGCCCATGATGTCGTAATCGCTGTAGAACTTGTTGACGTTGGGGTAGACCTTGCTGGCGCCTTCGGCCCAGCCACGGAAGGTCTTTTGCTTGAGATTAACAGGCTTGGGACGGTAGCCGGCCAGATTGCGGAAACGCCGGCTCGCCGATTTGGACGCGCGCAGCACCAGCAGCGCCTGGTTGTCGCGGCAATAGTGGCGCAGACCCGTCAGATGCCATGCCGAAAAGCCATAGAGCTGCGCGATTTCCCGGTCCGGCCCGGAACAAGCCAGCGTGTTCTCCAGTCGCTCGATCCTGCCCATACATCTATTCCTGGAAATCGTAGGCGATATCGCCGTCGCGCACTGTCAACCGCATACCCTGCAGTGGCCGGCCCTGCGACAGCGACTCCAGGTATCGGCGGCTGATCCTCGGCAATACCGTGTTGGTCAGGATGGCATCGATCATCCGGCCGCCGCTTTCCAGTTCCGTGCAGCGGTTCGAGATCAGCCGCACCACATCGCCGTCATAGGCCAGCGGGATCCCATGATGTTCCCGGACGCGCCGCACGATGCGCTCCAGCTGCAGGCGCACGATATTGCCAAGCATGTCGTCGGAAAGCGGATAGTACGGAACGGTGACGATGCGTCCCAGCAGCGCCGCCGGAAATACCTTCAGTAACGGTTCGCGCAGCGCCGCGGCGAGCGCCTGCGGTTCCGGCGTCAGCTCGGGATCCTTGCACAGATGCATCAGCAGCTCGCTACCGACATTCGATGTCAGTAGGATGACGGTATTGCGAAAATCGATCAGCCGTCCCTCGCCGTCTTCCATGCGACCCTTGTCGAATACCTGGAAGAACAGTTCGTGGACGTCGGGATGGGCCTTCTCCACTTCATCGAGCAACACCACGCTGTAGGGCCGCCGCCGTACCGCTTCGGTCAGGATGCCGCCTTCGCCGTAGCCCACATAGCCGGGCGGCGCGCCCTTGAGCGTCGACACCGTATGGGCTTCCTGGAACTCGCTCATGTTGATCGTGATGACATTCTGTTCCCCGCCGTACAGCGCCTCCGCCAGCGCAAGCGCGGTTTCGGTCTTGCCGACACCGGACGGGCCGACCAGCAGGAATACGCCGACCGGTTTGTCAGGGTTGTCCAGCCGGGCACGCGCTGTCTGTATGCGGCGTGCGATCATGTCCAGTCCGTGTTCCTGGCCGATCACCCGTTGGCCGAGGGCGGCGGCCAGATGAAGTACCGCATCGACTTCGTCCTTGATCATCCGGCCCAGCGGAATGCCGGTCCAGTCGGCCACCACGCTGGCGACCGCTTGGTCGTCCACCGACGGCAAGATCAGCGGCTTGTCGCCCTGCAGCTTCTGTAGCGCCACCTGCAGTTCACGCAGGTCGGCCAACCGGTTGCGCCGCTCTTCGGCAGGCGCGTCGGCTTGCGCATCGACGGTCGGATGGCTTTCGCGCAATTGCGCGCGCAACGCCAGCACCCCATCAACCAGGCGTTTTTCTTCCTCCCAGCGAGCCTGCAAACCGGCATGCAAGTCGCGTGCGCGCGCCATTTCTGCTTCAATGCCGGCCTTGCGTGTGGCCACGTCCTCGCCGACCGCTTCCTCGCGCTCGATGATGCCGGCCTCGATGTCGAGCGCTTCTATCCGCCGGGCCGCGTCTTCGAGTTCCGGCGGCGTCGCGTGCTGGCTGACGGCGACTCGGGCACAGGCGGTATCGAGCAGACTGACCGCCTTGTCGGGAAGCTGGCGCGCCGGAATGTAGCGATGCGACAGCTGCACTGCCGCACGGATGGCTGAATCGAGCAGCTGGACACGGTGGTGCCGCTCCAGCGGCGGCGCCACGCCGCGCATCATGCGAATTGCTTTCTCCTCGTCGGGTTCGTGCACCTGCACGACCTGGAAACGCCGTGTCAGCGCCGGGTCTTTCTCGATGTATTTCTTGTACTCAGCCCAGGTGGTGGCCGCGATGGTGCGCAGCGTGCCCCTCGCCAGCGCCGGCTTGAGCAGGTTGGCGGCGTCGCCGGTGCCGGCCGCGCCGCCGGCGCCGATCAGGGTATGCGCTTCGTCGATGAACAGCACGACCGGTTTTGGCGACGCCTGCACTTCGTCAATCACCTGCCGCAGCCTGGCCTCGAATTCGCCTTTCATGGACGCGCCCGCCTGCAGCAGCCCGACGTCGAGCGATAGCAGGCGCACGTCGCGCAATGCGGGCGGCACATCGCCCCTGGCGATGCGCAGTGCGAAACCTTCGGCCACCGCGGTCTTGCCAACCCCCGCTTCGCCCGTCAGGATCGGATTGTTCTGGCGCCGGCGCATCAGGATATCAACCAGCTGCCGTATTTCTTCGTCGCGCCCAGTGACCGGATCGAGCTCTCCGGCATGTGCCTTGCCGGTCAGGTCCTGCGTATAGCGCCGTAACGCGTCTTCCTTTCCCATGGCGGCCGGCGCGATGGCCTCGCTCGCCTGGCCAGGGATCGTGTCCGATACGACGCTGTCGGCCGCCGGTCCATGCTCGGGCGACCCGGCGACGATCTCCGGCAGGTGCGAAGTCAGGGTCTCGGGCGCGATTTTCTGGAACTGCGTGGAGACGTGGAGCAGCAAGCTGCGCAAGGTGGTTGTCTTCAGCATGCCGACCAGCAGAAACGCGCCGCGCACCTGCGTGCCGCCGTACATCAGCGAGCCATAGACCCATGCCCGCTCGATGCTGTCTTCGATGTGCGGCGACATGTCCGTAATCGACGTTGCGCCTCGCGGCAGGCGGTCGAGCGCCCGCGTAACATCCATGGCGAGGGCGCCGGCGTCGAGTTCGAAATGACGGACGATCCGGTGCAAGTCGGAATCCTGCAACTGCAGCAGCTGGTTGAGCCAATGGACGAATTCCACATACGGGTTACCGCGCAGCTTGGCAAAGACGGTTGCGCTTTCCATGGCCTTGTACAGCGTCGGGTTGAGCTTGCCGAACAGGGCAAGGCGACTTATTTCAGACATGGTTCCTCCTGCGGCGTAAGACGTTGATCGGGGAGCACGTCGCGGGCTGGCGCTGCCACCGGTTGCGGCATCGTCTCGCGTTCGGGATGCAACAGATGGCCATGAACCGCCGGTGCGCCGCGCGGGCGGCCGAGCCAGGTGGTCCAGCCGAGCTGGATGCGCCGTCCGAGTTGCAGCGGCGGCAGTTCGTCGCGCCGGATGACGAGCTGCCCGCGCCAGCCGTACTGGCGGTCGGTGTA
>NZ_DAIUCO010000153.1:8762-12152 GCF_036846085.1 Noviherbaspirillum sp.
CGGTGCCGGGAAGCAGCGCTTCATACTGCGCCCGTGTCAGCGGTCCGATTTCCAGCCTGAAATGATGCTGCGCATCCCAGACCCGCTTGCCGACCACGAGGCTGCGGCCGATGGCGTTGTTGCCCGTGCCTCCCAATGCCGAGCACTGGTCCGGCGGCAGTGGCATCCATTGCGGATAAAAATATTGCAGGGCTATCGGCACGCAGAATTCGCAGCTCAATATTGCTTCCAGTGCGCCGCCGTGACGGATGGCGCGCGACAAGTGGCCGGCGAAGAAGCGCTTGGCATGTGGCGAAAGCACATCGGCGTGCCGACCGCCGCCGAAGGTCGCGTCCAGGTAGGCGCTAAAGCGATCGCTTTCGGGGCGGTCGTGGCTGGCCGCCGGCTGCGCCTGCCTCCAGGCCTTGTAAAAGCAGGACAGCAGGCGATGATGGAATACATCAGCAAAGCGCGCCAGCGTCGGATCGGCATAGGAGCGTTGGCGTTCCCGTGCCAGTTCCGTCAGATGCGTGGGCAGGGCGCCCTGCGGGCCGAACAGGCCGAGAAAGCGCGAGACCAGCCGGGGCGGTCCGTGCGTGCGTTGTTCGAAGGCGCTCAGGTTGGCGGGCGCAAAGGTCAGCGCCGGCTCCTGCGCCAGCCGCACCGGTTCATCGGCCGGCCGCAGCGCGTCGCCGATACGCGGCATTGCGCGATGCAACGCTTCGAGGCGGCGCAGCGCCTGGTAGAAATCAAACCCGTGCGGTTGGGCCGCAAGCCGGTCATGGAATGCTATGCCAGCGTCTTGCGCCCGATCCGTGGCGGCCATCGATACACCTCTGCGCGTGAGTCGGACAGGAGTCGGGTCTGGGTAAAGGCATTGATCGACACATGCTGGGCAAAAAACCGGTCGAGGATTGTGCCCAGCAGAAATCCGCCGCTGCCCGGCAGGCGGCTTTCGTCGATACGCAGGTCGATTTCGATACCCCTGCCAAAGGCGATCGGACCGGGAATCGGCAGGCGCCGGATGGTCGTCCGGGACGTCACCGCCTGCAGCGCGTCGATCTGCTTCTGCATGCCTGGATTGGCGGGGGCCGAATACAGTTCCAGCAAGCCGCGCAGGGTGGCGGCGCCATCCTCGCTACCCGGGCGGTCTATCAGGCTCAGGTAATTCAGCGACAGGTGGTGCACCAGCCGCCACGCATAGTCACCCTCCGGCACCGCCGAACGCGGCCGCGTGGGCCCGTGCACCATGGTGATGCGCGACACCGGCGCCGAGGCATCCAGCAACAGCGGATTTTGCGCGGCCACCGGCAGAAGCAGCGGCAGGTCGCGGTTGGTCGCCCAGACGTCTGCGCCCAGCTGCCGTATGGTGTCGGGATAGGGCGCTTCGTGGGTATCGACCAGTCCAACGAAAATTTCCGTGCCGACATAACTGCTGCGCGCGCCGGCCTGCTGCTGGCGTGACGAACTGCGGCGCGGTTCGCGCCGCAACGTGTAGTACGCATGATGCGGCGACCCGGCATTGTCCATGCTCGCGTAGAAAGGCTTGAACTCCATCTCGGCGGCATCGCCCGTGCCGAAGCCGCGCAGGCGCGATACGGAGAATATTTCATAGTCCAGCGGACGCGTGCGGTCAATCACCAGGTGATGCTCGAATTCGCCTTCACCGACCGCCACGCGGTCGGCTCGCCGTTCAAAAAGATTGGCCACGGGCGTGGCGTACAGGTTGAAGTGCGCCGCTTCCAGCGCGCCGTCGAGACGCGCTTCATGGCGGCCGAACAGCAGCACGAGTTCGATCTGGTCGCCAGCCGCTTTGCGCAGCAACGGCGCGAGGCCACGCAGGTTGAAAAACAGGAAGCGCTGTGGAAACGCAAAATATTCTTGCAACAGGCGATACCCCTGGAACGAACGCTTGCCGAAAGGCAGCAGCGCCTCGTCGTCGTCAAAGCCCATTCCCTCGACATGGTCGCGGTCCAGCGTGCCGATCAGCCTGCCTTCTTGCACGACCATCACGCCGATGCACTGGGCAAAGATCATTTCATACAGCGGTACGGCAAGGTCATCGGCGGCGTTGATATGGACGTTCAATGCATCGCAGTCGATACGATCAAAATGCAGGCCGCCGTGGCATTGCAGGCGCAGGCGCAAGCCCGATCGCACCGGCAGCGGCGTACGTGCGGCGGCAAGCGGCAGGTCGGCTGCATGGGCGAAGTAGCTCGCCTGCGTCAGCTCGACCGGATAGAGTGTTACCGGTTGCACGCTGCGGAATTCGCACGCGGTTTGCTGGCCACGGGGTACGACGCTGCGCATGCTGCTGCCGCGCGGCACCGTAACGCCTGCCGCCAGTGCGTTATCGGAAAAGTTGGGCTTCATGGCGACGATGCCAAACGATGGCGTCGGCGCCAGGAAATGGGGATACACCATTTCCAGCAAATGCTGCGTGAAGCGAGGAAATTCCGCATCGAGCTTCAGTTGCACGCGGGCGGCAACGAAGGCAAATCCTTCCATGAGCCGCTCGACATATGGGTCCGAAACTTCCAGCCCTTCCATGCCGAGGCGGCCGGCGACCTTGGGAAACTCGTGTGCGAATTCCGCGCCCATGTCGCGCAGGTGAGCAAGCTCACGGTTGTAATAGTCGAGAAGGCGCGGGTGCATGCTATCTCGCCCCCGCCGTACGTACCACCGCCGCGCTGACCTTGCCGTCCTGCACTTTCACCATGCCAGTCTCAAGGTCGACGTCGGTTTTTAGCAATAATTCCAGTGGATACGGCTGCGCCCACAGTTGGCCAGAAATATCGAACTGCAAAATATTGTGGTGGCTAAGTTCGTCGGCGGGCAATCTGCCTGTCACGCTCAGGGTCTGCGGCAGGATACGCGGCTCGAAGTCAAGAATTGCTTGGCGCAGAGACTGTTCCATCTCGAACAGCTCAACGTGCGATACCAGCTTGCCCGACAGGCAGGGCATGCCGAAATTGAGCACCGAACGCCGTGCATGGGCGTGACGTGCTTCGTGTGCATCTTGCAGAGCGCCGGTGGCATTGAATAGCCATGTCAGGTCGCGCAGCACGATGTCGCGCAAGCGATTGCGCGAAATGATTTTTTGCTCGAGCGCTTCCGTCTTGCTGTGCGGCGCGTCGTCGATCAGGCGGTCGAGCAGCGCAGGCAGCAACCGGTCGCGCGAAAAAAGAGTCTCGGTCATGCCGGCAGCGCCGCTGGTGAATCGACAAAGCGGATGTCCCGGCAATCGAGCAGTGCATAGTCGTCCCGGTCGCTGGCCAGCATCCGTTGGCCGGCGCCCTGTTGCAGGCTGCCGGACCATGGCAGCCACTCGGTAAGCCTTGCCAGTTTCAGGTCGTCCCGTGCGTCCGGGACGGTGCCGGGATACCGGGTCGGGATATAGCTGTTGCATAT
>NZ_DAIUCO010000154.1:0-12052 GCF_036846085.1 Noviherbaspirillum sp.
TCGCCAAGCTCGTCCGGCACCTCCGGCAGTAGCTCCTCGCCAAGCTCAACCAGCACTTCGCCAAGCTCGTCGGGCAGTACTGGCAGCAGCAGTGGAATGACCGGCGGTTCCGGCAGCTCAAGCAGCAGCTCTAGCCCAAGCTCTTCCGGATCGTCCACGACTGGTTCTGGTAGCGGCTCCGGCACTTCCGGCAGCGGAAGCTCCAGCACCAGCAAGTAAGCCGTAAGCAATACGCAGTACTGGCAGTACGACAAAAGGCCGCCGGCGATCAGACGCCGGCGGCCTTGTTATTTGCTTTGGGTAAGCAAGTGAAGTTCGGAATGCGGGCCGTTCCGGCCGGGTTGCGATGCACCTTCCTGCGCTCGGGATGCTGCACGCGAAATAATATAATTCTCATGCCTTGATTTTGCGAAAGCCGTGACTATGTTGGGATTCCGGTATATCGAAAAGCGGAGAAGAAATGCAAACGCTACATTGCAATGTGGGAAAGTGGAAGGCCGAAGCCCAAGTGCAGGAAGTCGAAAATGGCAATAAGCTGATGGCCGTGATTCTGGTGACCGACCAGGATGGAAACAGCCTCGGTGAGTCGAAGCACACCATGGTATTCGATCACAAGCAAGGTGCGGATACCCTTGAAGAAACCAGGACTGTCGTAAAGGAACTGCTGTATTCACGCTATGGCGCGTAAGTGTATGCAAGCATACATAAGGCCTTGACGAGCGGCACCTGAATTAACTTTCGCACAATTAAATGCTGTACATGAAAAAGCTGCGCATGAATATTCATGTGCAGCTTTTTTGTTTTCAGCGGTGCTGCGGTTACTTGATGGTGGGCGGCATTTCGAACGTATGGAATGGCGCCGGGCTCGGCACTGTTCATTCGAGTCTTTCGGCACCTTCCCAGGGATTGGTCGGTGCGGGTTGGCCGCCTTTGAGATTGGGAAGGACTACGGCGAACTGGTAGTAGGCCTGGCTAATTCGAAGCCGAACGCGCCGATCGACGCGATTATGTTGAAGTCCGTAAACTGTACAGGATAATCGACGTAGCGCCGAGGCATCCCCGCCAGGCCAGGGAAGTGCATCGGGAAAAAAAGGTGATGTTGAGTGTGATCATCAATGCCCAGAAGTGAATCTTGCCACGCGTTTCGTTGTACATGTGGCCGGTCCACTTCGGAGCCCAGTAGTAGTATCCCGCGAAGATCGCAAACAGCGATCCGGCGACCAGCACGTAGTGGATATGCGCAATCACATATTAGGTATCGTGCACCTGGATATCGATCGGCGCGACCGCGTGGATCATATCAATCCGGAGAAGCCGCCGAGGGAAAACACGAAGATGAAGCCGATTGCCCACAGCATCGGCGTCTCGAAGGTCAGCGATCCTTTCCACATCGTTGCGATCCAGTTGAACACTTTTACGCCGGTCGGCACCGCCACCAGCATGGTGGTGTACATAAAGAATAGCTGGCTTGTCACCGGCATGCCGGTGGCGAACATATGGTGCGCCCACACGATGAACGACAGGATGGCGATCGCCGCCGCGGCGTACACCATCGATGCATAGCCGAATAGCGGCTTGCGCGAGAATGCCGGGACGATCTGAGACACGATGCCGAAAGCCGGCAGGATCATGATGTAGACCTCCGGATGGCCGAAGAACCAGAAGATATGCTGGAACAGCACCGGATCACCACTGCCTGCGGCGTTGAAGAAGGTCGTGCCGAAGTGTAGGTCGGTCAGCAGCATCGTGATGGCGGCGGCCAGCACAGGCATGACCGCGATCAGCAGATAGGCGGTGATCAGCCAGGTCCAGCAGAATCGCTGCAGGCACCAGCAGCCAGAACGAGAAGTTGTTCATGCGCGCGAATGCCATATCGGATGCGCTCACCTGAAGCGGAATCATCCAGTTCGCAAAGCCGACGAAGGCCGGCATGATGGCGCCGAACACCATGATCAGGCCATGCATCGTCACCATCCGGTTATAGAACTCCGGCTGGATGAGCTGGATGCCAGGCTGGAACAGTTCCGCACGGATCAGCATTGCCATGAAGCCGCCGGTGAGCAGCATCACAAGCGAGAACTAGAGATAGAGCGTACCGATGTCTTTGTGATTGGTGGCATACAGCCACCTTCGCCACCCATGCGGGTGATCATGTGCATGATCGTGGCCGTGCGCATGCGGAACGCCGGGCGCGTGGGCATAGCCATGGATGACGTGCGGAGGGGCGCTCATGGGAATCTCCGGATTGATGCGGGCAGGGCGTGGATGCTGGCTTGTGTATTGACGGGAAACCACCGGCGCTTACCGGCGGTTCGGGTGTGAGCATTTTGAAAACTGCGTATGCAAAAAATTCGGCGGGCCCGGCAAGAAGTTTTTCGGGCCGCCGGCGATTCAGGTTGCGGCGCGCTTGTTTGCTTCCGTAATGGTCCAGAAGTAGATGGTCTTGTTGCCGACCTTCTCGACTTTTTCAGGCGGCCATTCGGCGCCCATATCGAAGTCATGCGAGACCACGCGTGTGCCGACCTTCAATTGCTTCCACAGCTGGGGACGGAGGCGCTGGTTGACGTCAGGCAGCAGGTAGAGGGTCACCACGGTGGCATCGGCAAAGTTAGCCTTGAACAGATCGCCTTCCATGAATTTCACGCGATCGGTCACGCCGGCCTGTTTGGCATTGGCTTCCGCTTCCGAGATGCGTTGCGGATTCAGGTCGATGCCGACACCGCGCGCCCCGCGTTCCTTGGCGGCGGTAATCACGATGCGGCCATCGCCGCAACCCAGGTCGTACAGCACATCGCCTTTCTTGACCTTGGCCAGGTCGAGCATCTTGTCGACCACCGGTTGCGGCGTCGGTACGTAAGGTACGTCCGGCCGCCGGGCTGGTTCGGCCTGCGAGAACGCTGGTTTGGAGGGCAGGAAAAATGCGAGTGTGATCAGGAATAACGCGATACCGTGGAGGAAGGCGGGCCGCATCAAGGAGCGTGTGCGGGCGCGCGTACGGGTGTTCATAGGTTTCTCCTTAACGATTTGGTGGAAACGACGGACTGCTTGGGGGGAACACGAGGTGCGCGGATCAGCATCAGCAGGACAACGCCGACTGCAAGCACGGCCACGCCGATCCAGGCGGCATTGAGTCCGCCGAGGGATTGGCTGTATACATAGGACAGGCTGGACCACAGCATGTATGCGCACATGGCGCAGAACAGGACGGGCAGCAGTGGAAACAGCGGCACCTTGAACGGACGTTCGGTATTCGGCTCCCGCACTCTCAGCACGAACAAGGAGATGCCCGACAGCAGGAAGAACAGCCAGAATACCGGCGCGGTGAATTCCACCATCGATTTGAAGCCGCTGCCGGTCCAGGCGCCGATCGCCACCAGAAGCAGCGCCGCCGCGCATTGCACCCACAATGCATTGACTGGCGTGCCGCGTGCCGCGTCCCAGCGTCCGAGCAGGGACAATACCGGCCAGTCCCGGCCGGCGGCATAACTGGTGCGGGCGCCGACGATCAGCGTGGCATTGATGGAGGTAACGGCGGCGATCGCGATCATTACCGAAATGATTTTTTCGCCCGGGGATCCGAAAGCCATGCGCAGCAGGTCGGCCGCCAGCGCTTCCGACTTGGCCATGCCTTCGATGCCCAGGCCCTTCCAGTACGCCCAGGTCACCAGCAGGTAGAGTAGGGTGATGATGAGGATGGACGTCACCAATGCCCTTACCATGTTGCGTCTGGCGTCCTTGAGTTCGGCGCTGATGTAGGCCGCTTCATTCCAGCCGCCGAAGGTCAGCAGCACAAATACCATCGCCAGGCCGAACGAACCGCCGCCCGGCGATGCCGCCGCCTGCGGCGCCGGTGCGGCTGCTGCCGTCCCGTTGCCGACCAGGAAAATTGCCGCCACCACGATCAGCAGGAGCCCGCCCACTTCGATCATCGTCAGCCAGCTTTGCGTCGACGCGCCGGCCTTGATACCGCGAATATTGACCAGCGAAAGAACAATGATCGCCGCAGCGCCATACAATGCCGAGCCCCATGCCGGCTCGAGCGCCGCCAGGGGCAGCACCTGGCTCAGGTAGTCACCAAATACGAATCCGAGCAAGGCGATCGACCCGGTCGAGATGACGGAAAAACGCGCCCACGCGAACAGAAAGGACACTGAACTGCCATAGGCGCGGCGAAGAAAATGATAATCGCCCCCGGCGCTGGAGTAAGCGGTGGCCAGTTCCGCATAGCACAGCGCTCCGATGATCGACATGATGCCGCCGAGAATCCATGCGCCGAACATCCATGTCGCATCTCCCGTCATTCCCGCTACCATCGCCGGCGCCTTGAAAATGCCGGCCCCGATGACGACACCGACGATCAGTGCGATGGCCGAACCCAGCCCGAGTACTTCGCGCGGCGCAGCTTCTTCAATTATTAATGGAGCACCGGATGGCTGGCCGGTGTCGTTGGCGGAATACTGCGGCTGCTTGTTCATCGCTTCAGGCTCATCATGGAACGCTCCTGTTCACATTGCGGCGGTTCTGCGGCGGTATGTTGCAAGCGGTGGTTCGAGTCCGTGACGGAAAGCGCAGGCAGAAAGCCTGCGTCCTCCGCAGGCAGATATCAATCCTGGCTAACGGAATGGAGGAGCAGACCAAAGGCGTTTCGGCCTGTCACGCGAAGGTTGCGATTTGATATCGATTAAAAAGTTTCGCTTATCGATATCTGTTTCAAGTTCTGTCAAGGAATTCGATGGCGGCGTATTCCGCCTCGGCGCTACCTTGGAGCAGTTCTGCGACGTCGCTGAAACTAAAAGAATAGGAGTATCTGCCGCAGCATTGCCATGACGACTCAATCATTTGAAATCGGAAAGCATTTCCGCGGGACAAGTGATGCGACACCGATAAAAACCGCGCCTTCGGGAAATGCATACTTCTTGTTTTAAAGCAGAGAATGCAAGGCAATATCCTCTAAGCTTCCTGTATTTCCCGTCGGAACCTTTCCCGCCGGATGCCATCTGATTCTCGCTCACTATCTTTTATTACATAGCAAATCATCATGGAAAATACCGTACTTGCATCTCTGCCAAAGGAATGGCAAAGCTGGATCCTTGACAACCTTGCCCGCGGCTGCGAGCCGACCGCGATGGGCGAGATCATGGTACGGGACGGGCATTTCGACAACCGCCTGGCACACGCGGCAATTGAAGAGGCGCGACACAGCAGCCGGGCGACCGTCGCAGTACGGCAGCCCATGCCGGAAATCGACACATCGGCCAACACCATTCATGCGCTCGACCGGTCGGTGCAAGTGCTGTTCACCTTGAAGACACCGCGTATCGTCCTGCTCGGCAATGTCGTGAGCGACGAGGAGTGCGATGCCCTGTGCGCCTTCGCGCAGAGCCGGCTGACGCGTTCGCCGGTGGTCGGCGACGAGGACGGCTCGACCAAGGTGCATGCGGAGCGCACCAGCCGCGGTGCGATGCTGGCCCGAGGGGAGACGGAACTCGTCGCCCGCATCGACGCGCGCCTGGGCGCACTCGCGAACTGGCCGGTCGACCATGCGGAAGGACTGCAGGTGGTCCACTATGAAAAAGGGAATGAATACCGGCCGCATTTCGACTGGTTCGATCCAACCATGCCGGGGCCGCGCAAGCACATGGAGCACGGCGGGCAGCGGGTCGGGACCTTCGTGGTGTATCTCAGCGACGTGGAGCAGGGTGGCGGTACCGCCTTTCCCGGCCTTGGACTGGAAGTGCAACCGCGCAAGGGGAACGCGGTTTTCTTTGCGAACACGAATGCGTTCGGCGAGCCGGACAAGCAAACGCTTCACGCCGGCAGTCCGGTAGTGCGCGGCGTGAAGTTCATTGCCAACAAGTGGCTGCGACAGCATACGTACTAGGTCCGGATGCATCGGTCCGGTTGGATCGGACCGGCTACATCACTGCTTGTCTTTCTGCGCCTGTATCTGCTCCCGCAATTGTTCCGGGCTGGCCTGCGTATAGTCCTTGTTGATCTCCAGTTTCACAAGCGACTCCAGGTTCGGTCCGATCAACTTGCGCAGGATGCCGAGAAACTGCGGCGACGCCACCAATGAAAGCTGCTGGAAGCGGCCTTCCTGGTGCGCTTTCTTTAAATACTCCGCGACGTCCCGCGCAAATAATTCCATCTGGTGCTCGTCCGGTGTCTGATTGGGTTCGTAGGATTTATTCGGTAGCGGCGCCCCGGTGTTATGCGAACTCTTCGTGGCGGCAGTCGGGCCGATCTTGTCCGACTCGGTTTCCGCCGTGCGCAGGCGCAGAGCCTCATTGACCATATCGTTGATTTCTTCCAGGGGTTCCGACATTTGCGCCTGGGAGAAAAATCTTGCCCGGCTGCCATTCGCGGAAAGAATCCAGTTTGCGTCCATGTTGTCCTCGTTAAAGCATTGGAAAGAAAGTTCTGATGCGCGAACCATCAGAATGTTCCAGCTATCGGTCCCGGCGTTCATTTCGCGAGGTCGACTCCGCGATCACCCGGAACGGGCGATCGCGGAGTAGGGCGCAGCCTGCCGTCGGATGCCACGAATTCTCCCCAAGGTATTCATAACCGTTCAGTGCGGCCGTCACACACGGAATGGGGCACCTCATGCTCGACCACGACGCCTGTGTGATCGAAGACTTTCCAGATTCAGTTCGCTGTCCGGATTTGGTATCGCCACTCCCGTAATCCCAGGTCCGGTTTCTCCTTCGCGCAAGGATAGTGAGAAACAACAAAGCATGTTTCAGCAAACGGAACCATCATCTTGCGGAAATTGCCAAAGTCACAGACTGTTACATCTTCGGTTTATTGCCGGATATCATCAAAGAAAGAAGTCATGCACTTCAGGTCATTCCGCTTCTCACTGCGTATCATCCTGCCGCTCGCACTTGTGCTTGCCCTGTTTGCCTTTGCCGTCGTGCCGCTGGTTGAAAATCTCACGCTGCGATGGTCGATCCGCGATCTCGACGCGCGTTCGCAGCTACTCGCATCCACATTGCAGGAACCGTTGATCGACTATGTGCCGCAGAATGCCGCAACGAAAATCAATCGACTGTTCGATCGTGCGATACAGGACGAACGGCTATATGCGCTTGCTTTCTGCAACCCGGATAACGTCCTCAAGTACAAGACCGCGACGTATCCGGAATCCATCGGGTGCGGCAGCGCGCGCGTCGCGTCTGAGCTCTACCAGACCACCATGAAGTTGCCCCAGGGTTCGCTGCACATCACGGAAAGTCCACTGATATCAGACGCGGGCCAGATTGGTAAATTGATCCTGGTGCACGACATGGGATTTATCGCACGACGGGATGCGGACACCAGGAAGTATGTATTGGCGCTGTTTGCATTGATGGCGGTCGTGATTTCGCTGATCACGATGGTGGTGGCTCACCTCAGCTGGCGACGCTGGATCGACGCGGTAAAGGGACTGCTTCGCGGCGGGCTGGCCCAGCGCAGCAACCTGCCGCAGGTCGTGGCGGTCTCCCCGGCAGGATCGTCACAGACGCCCCCCGAGATCCGCCCGCTGGAAGTCGATCTGCGCGCACTGATGTACGAGTACAACATCGACCGCCGCAACCGCGACGACGCGGCACATTTGTGGACGCCGGACAAATTGCGGCAACTCCTGCGGGAGGAACTCGCCGGCGACGAAGTGCTGGTGGTGTCGAATCGCGAACCGTACATGCATGTGCATACCCGCAACGGCGTCGAGGTCAGGCGCCCCGCCAGCGGGCTGGTGACCGCAGTGGAGCCGGTGATGCGCGCCTGTTCCGGCACCTGGATCGCGCATGGCAGTGGCAGCGCCGACCGCGAGTCGGTCGACCGCAACGACCGCGTGCCGGTCCCGCCTGCCAATCCGAGCTACACCTTGCGCCGCGTCTGGCTGACGAAGGAAGAGGAGGAGGGGTATTACTACGGCTTCGCGAATGAAGGATTGTGGCCGCTATGCCATATCGCGCACGTTCGCCCGGTCTTCCGATCTGCGGATTGGGAAATGTATGAGGCGGTCAACCAGCGTTTCGCCGACGCGGTGATCAGGGAAGCACGCACTGACGATCCGGTGGTGCTGGTGCAGGATTATCACTTTGCGCTACTGCCGCGCATGGTGCGCGACGTACTGCCCAAGGCAACCATCATTACCTTCTGGCATATACCCTGGCCGAATCCCGAATCGTTCGGGATCTGCCCGTGGCGCGAGGAAATCCTGGAAGGGCTCCTGGGAAGCACGATTCTCGGCTTTCACACGCAGTTCCATTGCAAGAACTTCCTTGAAACCGTCGACCGCTATCTGGAAACACGCATCGAACACGAAACCTCGACCGTATCCTACGGGGGCAAACTGACGCAGGTGGAGAACTATCCGATTTCCATCGCGTGGCCGGAGGACAGCGTGCATTCGGACGTGGCCGAAAGCCGTCATTCCGTGCGCACCGAACTTGGGCTGCCGCCCGACCGCCTGCTGGGCGTCGGTGTCGATCGGCTCGACTATACCAAGGGCATCATCGAGCGCTTCCAGGCAGTGGAAAGAATGCTGGAACAATATCCGGACATGGTCGGCAGGTTCACCATGGTGCAGATCGCGGCACCCACGCGGACCTCGCTGGACGAGTACCAGAACCTCGAGAACCGCGTGCGCACGCTGGTACAGAAAATCAACAAGCGTTTCTCGACCGGCAGCTACGAGCCGATCATTTTGAAGACCGAACATCACGACACCGATCAGGTCAACCGGTACTACCGGGCGGCCGACGTATGCCTTGTCACCAGCCTGCACGACGGCATGAATCTTGTCGCCAAGGAATTCATTGCCGCCCGCGATGACGAGCGTGGTGTGCTGGTGCTCTCGCAGTTCACCGGTGCTGCGCGGGAACTTCACGAAGCGTTGATCGTCAACCCCTATCACATAGAACAAAGCGCCGATGCCATTTACCGCGCGCTGACGATGCCGGAGGTTGAGCAGCGGGAACGGATGCGCAGCATGCGCCTGCTGGTCAAGGATTTCAATATCTACCGCTGGGCCGGCCGTATGCTGCTGGATGCGTCCCGGCTGCGCCGCCGCGAACGGATCACCACCAAGATCCGCTCGCACAGCCGCAAATCCTTGCGTCGCGTGGTTTGAGCAAAACGTTTTACACCATGATCCCATTGTTTTCAGAACAGGGGCTGGAGCGACTTGAGCGCATCGTCAGGCCCGGTCTTCTTTGCGCATTCGATTTCGACGGTACGCTTGCGCCCATCGTGCGCGATCCCGATCAGGCGCGCCTGTCCGCAGACATGGCGCGACGCCTCAATGAACTGGCCGCGCTTGCGCCGGTCGCCATCATCACGGGACGCTCGCTTGACGATATTCGCTCACGCCTTTCCTTCTCGCCCGACTACCTGATCGGCAATCACGGTATCGAAGGCATGCCTGGCTGGGAACAGTCGGCACAGTCTTACAAGGACATGTGCGGAAGGTGGCGGCGGCAGGTCGGTGACGCGCTGTCTGCAGGCAACGGAATTGGTGACGGCATCCTGCTTGAAGACAAGCGCTATTCCCTGTCGGTGCATTTCCGGAATGCGGCGGATCCCGCAAGCGCAAGTGCCCGGCTGCAGCGGATTTTTGCGCAATTGCAGCCTCCGCCCCGCATCGTCGACGGAAAATTTGTTTTCAACCTGCTTCCGCCGGATGCGGCGGACAAGGGCAGCGCATTGCAGCAGCTCATCGCCCGCACCGGCGCCAGCGGCGTGGTGTATGCGGGCGACGATGTCACCGATGAGGATGTCTTCCGCGTGCGGCGACCCGATTTGTTATCGGTCCGCGTGGAGCAAAACACCGGCAGCGCTGCGGAATTTTTCCTGCCGCGTTTCGACGATATGATGCAATTGCTGGATGCATTGACCGCGCGGCTGCGTGCACTCGGCGCGACGAATCCGAATCGGCTGAGACCGGCGGCAAATCATTGACGCTTGATTCTGGACGCATCGTCGCGTGCGGTGATCACGCCTCGTTCAGCGCTTTTACGAAGGTGCAATGTCGCACGAACCCATAACGCGATAACGACCACGATACCCGGAGCATGAATAATCTTGATCTTGGACTGATAGGCAATTGCCGCACCAGTGCGCTGGTCGACCGGAACGGCGCCATCGTCTGGTGGTGCTATCCCTTCTTCGACAGCGATCCGGTCTGCTGTTCCCTGCTCAAGGGGGAGCAACCGGAAGCGCCGTTCGGCATGATCGATGTCAGGCTCGACGGCGCGGCAGATGTAGAACAGTCCTATGAGCGCAATTCCGCCATCCTCAGAACCCGCATCAGCGACACATCGGGCAACGCGATCGACATCATCGACTTCGCGCCGCGCTTTCATCTGCACGGCAGACTGTTCGCTCCGTCCATGCTGGTCCGTATCGTCAGGCCGGTCGCAGGGCGCCCACGGATCACGTTGCGTGTGCGGCCCGGCGTTGATTACGGCAGCCGGCAGGCGGAACTGCGCTGCGGCGCTCACCATATCTCCTACTCCTGCATGGCGCAGGCAATGCGCGTCACCACCGATGCATCGGTATCCGCCATCTGCGTCGAGAAGCCGTTCTTTCTCCAGGAAAGCGTAACGCTGTTGATGGGGCCGGACGAGACGGTCGATGGATCGCCGAGCGAAGTCGGCCGGTCATTTTATGAAAAGACCCAGGCTTACTGGCACCGGTGGGTGCGCACGCTGGCTATTCCTTTCGAATGGCAGGACGTGGTGATCCGCGCTGCCATCACGCTCAAGCTCAATGCCTTCGACGATACCGGCGCCATCGTGGCAGCGGTCACCACCTCCATCCCTGAAGCGCCGCACAGCGCCCGCAACTGGGACTATCGCTATTGCTGGCTGCGCGACGCCTACTTCGTCGTCAACGCATTGAACCGCCTCGGCGCTACCGGCACGATGGAGCAGTATCTCGACTACATCCTCAACATCATTGCGGATACGCGCGATTCGCCGCTGCAGCCGGTGTACGGCATCCGGCGGGAAGCCGCACTCGACGAACGCGATGCGCCCGGCTTGTCGGGCTATCGCGGCATGGGGCCGGTACGCGTCGGCAACCAGGCATACAACCAGATACAGAACGACGTCTTCGGTGAAGCGGTCCTGGCCAGTACCCATGCCTTCTTCGACTCCCGCCTCGAACGGCCGGCGGGGCGCCATATGTTCAAGGACCTCGAACGGCTGGGCGAGGAAGCGGTGCGCAATTACAACGTACCCGACGCCGGGTTGTGGGAACTGCGTGGCTCCAAGCGCGTGCATACGTTTTCCAGCATCATGTGCTGGGCCGCCTGCGACCGCCTGGCGACAATCGCCGCCAGGCTGCGGCTGCAGGACAGGTCGACATACTGGCGCAAGCATGCATCGCACATCCACAAGGCGATCTGCGACGCCGCCTGGAATCCGAAAATGAACAGCTTCGTCTCGACGTTCGACGGCGACCGTCTCGATGCAAGCCTGCTGCTGATGGCGGAATTCCAATTCCTGGCACCTACCGATCCGCGGTTCGCAGGGACGGTCCGCGCCATCGAAGAACATCTTCGGCGGGGTGATTTCCTGTTGCGCTACGACGAGGAAGACGACTTCGGCAAACCGGAAACCGCGTTCCTGGTCTGCACCCAATGGTGGATACTCGCGCTCGCCCAACTGGGCGAGAACGAAAGGGCGCGCGAACTGTTCGAGAAGGTACTATCAAGGCGAAATCACCTAGGGCTTCTCTCGGAGGATGTCGCGCCGGACACCGGGGAACTGTGGGGGAATTTTCCGCAGACGTACAGCATGGTGGGTTTGATACAGTGTGCGGCGAGGTTGAGTATTTCCTGGGACGATGCGTATTGAGCGGGATGCGGGCGAGTCATGTCAGCAAACTGGAATTTTTTATTCTGCGGCGGCCCGGAGGATGCATTTCAATTTCGAAAGGCATAGCCAGAGCATTTCTACATTCTCCCGTTGCAGTGTGAATCAATTTTACGACCCTACGAGAGAAGGACAAGGCAGATGTGGAAGCCATTTTGAATTGAGTTACGTTGGCGCATAGAGGC
>NZ_DAIUCO010000155.1:0-12047 GCF_036846085.1 Noviherbaspirillum sp.
TTCCCCTGCAACCCCAGCAAGGCACTGCGCTGCTGCGCCATCTCCGCTTCGATCTCGTACTGCAGCGTGTCCCACTGCGCCGGCTGCGCCGCCTTCAGCTGCTTATGAACCCGCACACCCTGAACCACATCATCATGCGCCCGCGACAACAGCCCGGCCTGCGAGCGGAACCGCTCCGATATGCCGGATTCGATGCGCAGCCCGGCGTCGATCGCCCCGTTCTCCTGGTATTCCCGCCAGAGCGCCGCGGCGCGCGTGACTTTTTCCTCGGCGCGCTTGAGCACCTTCGCCTTGTTGGCGACGAGATCGCTCTCCACCGCGCGGACGAAGTAGCCGTCTTCCCGCGGATCGAGCACGCCGTAAAACGCCAGCAGACGTTCGTCGAATCCCTTTTCACCACGCGCCCCCTGCAATGCCGCGAACTGCTTCACCACGTTCTGCCTGCGCGCCAGGTCGCTCATGACACTGTCGTTCCACGCGCCGCCTTTCATCGTCTCCAGCGCGGACAGGGCCGCTTTCGTGTCGCCCCGGTTCCACGCCTTCGAGACGTCGGTGTAGCGGGAAAGCAGGTCGGGCGGCGGCAGCCGGTCGGTCGAGACGAGCGATTGCAGCTTGGCCTTGAACGGCGGCGTCGTGAACTGCGCGGCTTCCAGGTAATGGGCCAGCGGGCCGATGTTCCGGTCACGCAGCACGCTGTCGATACGGATGTACTGCTGCAGGTCGCGCTTGAGCTGATCCATCCCGCCGATGCGGGGATACTTTTCCGCATAGTCGTTGAACACGACGGTCAGCGCCTCCGGCCTGTCACGACCGAGTTCGGTATCGATGGTCGACTTGAGGCGATCGATCGCGGCCAGGTACACCGCGTTTTCACTCTGCAGCCTGCGCAAATGACTCAGCGCCGTCGCATACGGCTCCCGGAACTCCGGCACATGCGTCACGATGCGCGCAAGCGATCGCTGATGCCCGCTGGTGTCCTCATCCCAGTACGCGAGCAGCTGCTTGATCCGTTCCTCATCGGCAAAGATCCTGATCGGCGCATCGGCCTGCTTACGGGTGGCGGCGAATTCGCTCAGCTTACCCATCCACTCCAGTTCGGCCAGCAGCGGCTGCACATCCTTGTTGCTGCCGCCGAGTTGCGTCATCGTCGCGTGAATCGCGGCGGCTTGCGCGAAGTCGCCCGCCTGCAGCACCTTGAGCCAGCCCGGCACATGCGCCTTCAACAAGGCCTCCGTCCCGAGCGCCTGCAATCCGCCGTTGCCGGGATCGCTCTCCAGCACGCGGCTGGCCAGCAGCGCGGCCTGCTCGTGGTCGCCCTGGGCGACCATGTCCTGCAACTGCCGCTCGGTGCCGGTATGGAAGTAAGCCCATCCGCCAGCCACCGTCAGCAGCACGAATGCGATCGCCGCCCACCAGCGGCCGCGGCGCCCGGTAGTGCGCTCGCCATCGTGCAGTGCCTGTGCGGCGCCCCGCACCATCGACGAAAATTTTCCCCTTGCGCGCGGCTTGCGCGATTCCCTTGCCGCGCCGTCGGCCTCTTTCTTTTCTTCATTGACCGGCTCTTCCTCCGTCTGTCCCGCCGGTTCGATGCAAAAGATTTCAAGGAAGGAATCCGGCGCGGCAATGAAGGTCGTCTTGTCCATCGCGTCCGGCACCGCGGGCATCACCTTGGGTGGCGGGTCGCTGATCTTGGTGACGGTCGGATCGATCGCCGTGGTGTCTTTCTGCAGGCTGACGGTGTAGACGAAATGATGGCCGCCGAAGGCCAGCACGTCGCCATCGGCCAGGCATACCGCATGCTCTTCGAGGCGCTTGCCGTTGACAAAGGTGCCGTTGGTGCTGCCGAGGTCTTCCACGCAGGGCGAGCCACCGCGCATGAAGATGTGCGCATGCCGGCGGGAGAGATACTCCACCTGGTGCGGGAAGTCGTTCTTGTAGCGGCCGAACACATCGTCGCTCTTGCTGACGAGGAACGGAAGCTGGGTGATGACGATCGGCTGGATCCCCGTGTCGGCCTTCTCCGGCGTCAGGGTCATGCTGACGAGGCGGTCGGTATGCCGCGGCGCACGCTCGCGCGTGCCCAGCTTGACCCGGTAGGTCAGCGACCGGCCGAAGCAGATTTCGTCGCCGTCATGCAGCCGGCTGATCTTCTGCTGGATATTGACGCCGTTGACGGTGGTGCCGTTCTTGCTGTCGAGATCGGCGATGTACACCACGCCATACTCGCAAAATATCCGGGCATGCCGGCGTGACAGGTCGGCCACCTTGTCCTGCGGGTAGGTGACGAACGGCGGTTCGGTACGGCCGATGGCGAACAGGTTGTCTTCGATGCGTATGTCGCCGAGGTCCGGGTGCGACACCGGCTCCAGCACGATGTCGAAATCGGCGAACCCCTGCTCCGCCCGTGGCGGCCTCTCCGCAATCACCGCGGAATCATTTTTCATTTTGATTTGCCGCCTCCGCGAGCCCCGATGTTCCAGATGCCGTGCCGGCCGCGGCGACATCCACCGGCGGCCAGCCGCCGCCGAGCGCCTTGTACAGCGTGACGGTGTCGGACAGGATCTGTTGATGATTTGCCAGCAGCGCAAGCTGGGCGCCGAGCAGCGAGCGCTCGGTCTCGAACACCTCGAGCTGCGACACCACGCCCTCCTTCACCTGCGCCCGGATCTGTGCCGCCACCACCTGCAGGTTGTCGATCTGCTGCTGAAGTTCCACGCGCTGCTTCTTATGGGCATCCAGGTTGACCAGCGCGTTTTCCACTTCTTCCAGCGCGCCGATGACGGTGCGCCGGTACTCCTCTTCCACGACCTTGGTCTGCGCCTCGGTGGTCTTGATGCGCGCCTTGACGCTGGGGTCGAAGATCGGAATGTTGATGCTCGGCAGTATGCCGAAGGTGAAGGATTTGAGCAGGTCGCTCAGGGCGAAGCTGGACGTGCCGCCCCTGCCGGTGAGGCTGATGGAAGGCAGCTGCGCCAGCTTCGCCTGGCCGACCATGTTGTAGCCCTCCAGGACGCGGAATTCGGCCGCGACCACATCCGGCCTGCGCTTGAGCAGCTCCGCCGGCAGGCCCGCCGGCACCGGCGGCAGCTGCACCTTCTCCTGCAGGAAGCCGACCGGTACGCGGAATTCACCGGCCGGTACGCCGAGCAGGGTCGCCAGCGCATTGCCTGCGAGCTCCCTTCCCCGCGCCAGTTCGAGCGCATCGTTGCTGAGCCGGTTGATTTCCGCGCGCTGCTGCAGCACACGGGTATTGGGCAGGAGGCCGGACCGGTGCATCGCTTCATAGGTGGTGAGGATGTCGCGGCTTTTCGCGAGCGTGCGCTTCTGCTGGTCGATCTGCTGGTCGAGCTGGAGGATCTGGAAATAGGTGGTGGCGACGCCTGCCACGAGATTCAGATACCCGGCGCGCCAGTCCGCCTCGCTGGCGCGGTACTGGGCGGTCTGCGCCTGCACGCCCTTGTCCACCTTGCCCCAGACATCGATTTCCCAGTTGACCTGGGTACCGAGATTGAAATCCTTCGAAAATTTTCGTCCGGTGCTTTTTTCAAAGCTGGCGCCCGCGCCGGCATCCAGCGTCGGCAGCGCGCCGGCACGCACCTCCCCGATCTGCGAGGAAGCGACCCGGATGCGGGCGGCGAGAATCCTCATGTCGACGTTGTTCTGGATTGCCCTCGCCACCAGGGAATCGAGGTAGGGGTCGCGGAACTCCTTCCACCAGTCGAGCGTGACGGTTGTCGTCGGCGATACGGCAGCCTCCTGCCGCTCCGTCCAGGCAGCCTTCATTGGCGCTTCCGGGCGCTGGTACGGCTGCATGCTGACATCCGCGCAGCCGCCGAGGACGGCGGTGCACAATCCGGCGACGGCGCATTTCCGCCGGAGCATATTCGCATGCGGGGCAATCCGCGCCCCTCGCTTCGGCGTCGTGTCGCGTGAAAGTAGGGTGTTCAGCATAATGTCCTCATCCCTGGCGGAAATCCCGGTGTCGAGCCGATGGAGATTGGCCAGTCCATGTCATGTGTTGTCGGGATTGATCAGGGGGTGGCGATCAAACGGTCCTGCGTGGCTTCCCACGCCCTCGATTCGACGAACACCCGGAACAGGTTGGCGTCGAGCTTTTGTGCGCGGCATTCCGCCGATAGCAGGTCCAGCGCCTTTACCACCGGCACGGCCTTTTTATAGGGACGGTCCGACGCGGTCAGGGCATCGTAGATGTCGCAGATCGTCAGGATGCGCGTCTGCGTGCTGATCTGCGGGCCCTGCAGGCCCATCGGATAGCCGGAACCGTCGAGCTTCTCGTGGTGTCCATGCGCGATCGACGGCACGCCCGAGAGATCCCTCGTCCATGGAATCAGGATCAGGAAAGAGTAGGAATCCGCCACATGCGATTCGATCTGTTGCCGCTCTTCCGGTGTCAGGCATCCTTTCGTAATGCCCAGCGCATCGAACTCCGACCGCCCCAGCAACGGCATGAAAGTCTCATCCGATTCATGGCAGCCGTAGTCAAGGACGTTCTGCAGGTCGAATGCTTTTTCGCCGGCCGATATGGACGGCTCGTTGGCACGCCGTATCGAATCGAGGAAGGTATCGAGGCGGTCGAACTCAAGCTGCAGGTTCTGGTCGATCTCGCGCTTGACCTGCCTGAACGCCGTGATGCTCAAATCCTGTTCCGCATGCATTTCCGCCAGCCGGCGATAAGCCTGCTTTTCGAGACAGGCCCGCGCATACTTGAAGCGGTGTTCCAGCAGCAGCATCTCGTGATGATGCAGCTTCTTCTCCTTCTGCAGCACGTTCTCGCGCACGCCCACCTTGCCGAAGTCGTGGAGCAATGCGGCATAGCGGATCTCGCGCAACTGATCCCTGCTGAAGCGGACCTGCCGCAAAGCCGGTTCCTCCGTGCGGTCCACCGCCCGCGCGAAATGCTCGGCATAGGTAGCGACCCGGAAGGAGTGGCCGGCCGTGACCGGGTCCCGTTCCTCGATCGCCTGCACTGACGCGCGCACAAAGCCGTCGAGCAGGCCTTCGATCTCGGAATACAGTTGGAAATTCTTCAGCGCCACCGCCGCTTCCGCGCACACGCCGGTGAGCATTTCGAGGTCCTGCTCCTTGAATGCATACGGGTCGGAGGAAGTATCCACCTGGATCAGGCCGAGGCACTCGTTCTCCAGGATGAGGGGCACGCACATGACGCTTCGGATTGCCTGCGCGATGATGGAATGCTGCACGCCGAAGTGCCGGTCCGACAAGGTATCGACGGACAGGATGGAATGCTTTTTCACCATCACTTCCTGCACCAGCGTGCGCGACAGCCGCACCGATTTCAGGTCGTCATTCCTGCCGTCACGGCGGCGCGCGGCGACCATCACCGGCGGCTCGCCCTCGTTCTTGCGCAAGGCGATGAATGCGCGTTCGGCCAGCGGAAAAAGTTCGAAGATGAAATCCATGATCTTTTCCGTCAGCGTCGCGCTGTCTTTGACCACGCCAAGGGCAATGCTGACCTGTGCCATCGCATGCAGCTTCTTCACGACCCGCTGCATGTCGCCCTGGGTCACATCCGGCGCGCTCTTCATGAACCGGGTGAGATCGGCCGCATCCACCGAGCGGGCGATGATGGTCGGCATGCTGTCGCCGGACGGCACGATAAGCGAGTGAAATACGATTTGCGCGGAGGACACCATCAGCTCGTCGCCGTCGCGCAGGGGATGCCAGCTTCCCGGGGACAGGCGCTTGCCCATCACGAAGGTGCCGTTGAAGGAATGAAGGTCTTCGACGTAGTAGGTATTGTTCCTGCGACTGACGCGGGCATGGCGGCGGCTGATGGTGTGCTTCGGGATGCAGAAGAATTTTTCCGTGCCGAGCGAATCCTGCGGCTCGCGTCCGATCACCACTTCATCATGAATCGGAAACACCACCGGCCTGGCGGTCCCGTCGCCGCTCCATTCCAGATAGGCCGTCACCGCGCCGCTGGCGTCGGCGTTTGCTGTCCCGTGTTCCATCTTGCCGCCTTCAATCGCCGCCGCCGCTCTCTATGGATGCTTGTTGATCAAGCCGGCACCGTCACTTCACCTGCTCCCTTGCTTGGCTTCCTTTGCAAATACCGTGCCGATGTCCATGCCACAAGCCCTCCCCGCGGTTTACTTCACGATCACCGTGATTTTCTTTGAATAAATCGGTGGGTTATGGGGAATGTGTTTGTCGTCACCCATCAGAAGTTGCAGCGTGTGTTTGCCCGGAGCCAGCTCGATCATCGTTTCGGTTTCGCCGGCACCGAAATGCAGGTGGTTCCGGTCTGACGGAATCACCTGGTCGGCCGCCGGCAAATCGGTGTCGATCAGCAAATGATGATGCCCGGTGTTGGGATACTTGACGTCCTTCGGCGCGACACCCATGTCCCGCAAGCCGAACCATACGCGGAACGGCTTGCCGGACGCGATTACCTCCCCGTTGTTGGGCCAGCCTATATAGAGATAGGCATTCGGCGGTGCCGGGGTCCCGCCGGCGATCGCCATGAGGCATGGAAGCATGAGTACCGCGGCAGCAAGTAGCTTGTTCATGATCGCCCCCATCTTGTTGTCCCCCTGTCCTTGTTGCCCTTACCGCACGGTGATCGTTATCTTCTTCGAATGTATCGGCGGATCGTGCGGCACATGATCATGGTCACCGAGAAGCAGCTGCAGCGTGTGTTTTCCGGGCGGAAGTTCGATCCTCGCCTCCGTCTCCCCTGCCCCGAAATGAAGATGATTTCTGTCGGAGGGAATAGGGTCCGTGAAGGGAGGCAGTTCGGTATCGACCAACAGATGATGGTGGCCAACGTTCGGAAGCTTTACACCTTTGGGCCCGACGCCCATGTTGCGCAGGCCCATGCGCACCCAGAATTTCCCGCCGTTGATGACAGCCCCGTCGGCGGGCCAGACGAAGTAGACCTGCGCATCGCTTGCGGCGGGTGTGCGTTGCGCCGATGCAGGCATGAGGGAGGATGCCGCCATCACCAGGATCCCAAAGCCGATTTGTCTCAGCATGCTTGCATCCTCCTATGAGAATCGTCGCCCCGCAGCCGCATCGACCGCCGTTCGCGAGGGTTTGCATCAGCAGGTAAGAAGCGGTCCGGCTAACGATACGAAACGTGGTTAACGTTAAATCAGAAGGGTTTCGAAGTAATCCAAATACTGCCGAGTGTTTGATCTTGAACAGAATGGCTTACGCACTAAAGTCAAAGATAGAGCAAGGTAACTATGCCGGCCTTTTCATGGCACCAGGTAAAAGCAAACGACAGGCGGCGCACTGCGCATGCCTGGATCAGAACAGTGACCTCGGAACCCCAATATGAATCGTCGAACCGCATGGCATGGACTTCATCTACTCTGCATGCTGGCATTGCTCGCCTGGCTGCCGCCGGGCGATGCGACGAGCTTGTCCAATACTGTAAAGCCTGAAGCAACGCCGTCCGCCACGGCGAAGTCCGATGCAGGAAAACTGGCGCTGGTGATTGGCAACAGCCGCTATCGAACGACGCCGCTGTCCAACCCGGCGCGTGACGCGCACGCCGTCGGCAGCGCGCTGCGCGCGCTGGGTTTCGACGTCATGCAGTATGAAGACGCCACGCTGCAGCAGATGCATGATGCGACGCGCCGCTTCGGCGAGCATCTCCGGCAAGGCGGCACCGGCCTGTTCTATTTCTCCGGGCACGGCGCCGCCAGCGCAGGCGATACCTTTCTGATTCCGGTCGACAGCAGCGCAGCGGACGGCGTGCCGGCGGCACTGCTGTCGACCGGAATGGAATTGCGCAGCGTTCTCCGTGAAATGTCCGCGCCCCGGCCCGGCAAGCGCAACATGGTCATCCTTGATATCTGCCTCAACGATCCGCTACGTCCGTTCGATGCCGGCCTGCCGCCGGCGGCTGACGGTTTGCCCGATGAAGACACCTTGCTCGCCTTCGCCACCGGCCGCGGTGCCTTTGCTGCGGATGGAAAGCGGCACGGCATGTTCACCGCGGAACTGCTGCGGCATATCGGGATGCCGGGGCAAGGCCTTGACGAATTATTCAGGCGGGTGGCGTCGGGCGTGCAGCGCGCGACAGACGGGCAGCAGGTGCCGTGGGTATCCGCATCCCCAGGATCGACAATGACTGCTTACCGCTTCGTCCCGGCCGATGCCGCACCGATACCATTACTGTATGCGGCGGCGGCCGAGGAAGTCGACGTGCTCCGCAGCCGCGCCATCCTGCCGAAGGATAGTGATGAACAGTACGAACTTTCTTTCTGGGAATCCATCAAGGACAGCACTCACGCGAGCGACTACGAAGCCTACCTGAGTACCTATCCGAACGGACGCTTCGCGGCGCTGGCTCGCGCCCGCATCGCCAGGCTGCGCGCCGCAGCGCCGGCCAAGCCGGAAAGCGCACCGCAGCAGGCCGCGCCGAAGGCACCCGCCCAGGCGAGCGAATCGGCGCCTCCCGCAAAGCCCGCTCCCGAGCGGCCGCGCCAGCCGCCGGCCGCGAAAAGTCCCGAGACGAAACCCGCGCCGCCGGTGGCCGCACCTGCCCCGAAACCGGCGGAGTCCGCCGCCCCGGCGACCGCATCGGAACCGCGCGCCGACAAGGCGGCATCGCGCCCGCCGGCAGCCGGCGAGATCAAGGACTGCCCCGCATGTCCGGTGCTGATCAGCGTGCCGGCCGGCACATTCACCATGGGAAGCAATACCAGCGACCCGAGCGAAAAGCCGGCGCACCAGGTCACGATCAAGAAGCCTTTCGCGATCGGCAAATATGAAGTGACGGTCGAACAATGGAATGCCTGCGTCGATGCGGGTGCATGCCAGAAGCTGTCCGCCGGCGAAGAGAAGTTCACGAAGAGCCCGGTGCGGGACGTCAGCTGGGATGACGCGCAACAGTACGCGCAGTGGCTCGGCAAGATCAGCGGCAAACCGTATCGGCTGCCGACCGAGGCCGAATGGGAACTCGCCATCAAGGGCGGAACGAACACCCGCTTCTGGTGGGGCGACCAGATGCGGCCGAAGATGGCCAACTGCAAGGACTGCGGCGAACCGTGGCAGAAGGACCGTCCGGCGGAAGCCGGATCGTTCGCGCCGAATCCCATCGGCCTGTACGATATGAACGGCAGTGTCTGGGAATGGGTGGCGGATTGCTGGCATACCTCCCATGCCGGCGCCCCGCCGGACGGACGTGCGCGCGAACTGCCGAACTGCCGGGTCAGGGTGATACGCGGCGGATCATGGCGGGAGGATGCGCGCTACATGCCCTCGTCGACGCGCTTCAAGTACGACGCCGGCGTGCGGCATTCGCAAAACGGTTTCCGGGTTGCCAGATCGATCGATTGAACATGGGGCCATCGCAGCCGATCGATGCTGATGCTGATGCTGATGCGGATGCGGATGCGGATGCGGATGCGGATCAGGGTGCGCGCGGTCTCGTCGTGACCTGGAGGAAATCAACCGCGATTTTTTCCCTGCCCTCCTTTTCCGCGATGCCGGCCAGGCGCTTCCCGACCTCGGCCAGATACGCCGGCGTACTTTCCGAGACCGGGCGCAAGGGATCGAACAGCGGTACCGGCGTGGCAAGCAGAACGATCAGGTCGGTACCGAAGGGCTTCGATACGATCCAGTTCGTGAGGCCGCCGATCGTGGCCGAATAGTTCGGCGGCGCCTGGTTCGCCCTGGCCCGCGGACTCGGCACGAGATGCACCACGTTACCGTCGAAGGAGTAATAGTCCACGTTCACATAGGACACGTGGCCCGGCGTATTGACATCGAGCATCAGCTTGTCGCCTTCCATCAGCCGGGCATCGCGCGGCCGGGTATGGATGGCTGTACGACCGCCGGCCTGGCGGTGGGCGGTCCAGTAAGGCGCGAGCAAATTGAGAATGCCGCACTTTTCCTCGCTGACCTGCTGCACCTCCAGCGCCACCGGCCGCGCACCCGGCGCCCCTTCCAGCAGGGACTTCACGCGCGCGGCGCCGTAGCTTGCCGCAACAAAACCTTCCACCCGCATGCTGTCGTTCTGCGCCGTTGCGATCAGCGCGGAACACGGGATGCGCGACAGCGCCTGGTTGACCGAGGCCACGGTCGGCGGCGCCACCGGTTGTGCCGGCGGCGCGGGGGCTGCCTGTTGTATCGCAGGTTCCGGGGTCGACGCAGGTTCCGCCGGCGGAGTGACCGGCGCATCCGCCAGCGGCGGCGGTTCGGCCCTGTCACCGGGAGACACAAACCAGTACACGGCGCCGCCTGCAACGAGCGTGGCCAGCATGGTGGTTGCCACGAGCAGGACGGCCGAGCCGCTTTTCCGGCTCTCGATACCCATGTCTTCCAGAAAGCGCATCACCGTCGGCGTGCGGGCATCGCGCTCGAATGCCATCGCATTCCTGAGCCCGCGCCACTGCGCATTGTTGAGGTTCTTCGGCCGCTGCGGCTTCATGCCGGCGTTCCTTGCCTGCGTCGCGGTGAGGCGGTCGAACGGGTGGCGTCCGGTCAACAACTCGTAGGTAATGCAGCCGAGCGCGTAGATATCATCGCGCGGGTCGGGGTCGCGATGTTCGAGCATCTCGGTACTCGCATAGGCCGGCGTCAGGCCGCCGAGGCTGCCGGGATCGAATACCGTGACTTCGGTTTCGACGACCGGCGTTCGGAACACGCGGGCAATGCCGAAATCGATGACCTTGATTTCGCCCTTCTCCGTCACGATGACATTGGCGGGCTTGAAGTCGCAGTGCACGAAGCCACGTTCATGCGAATAGGCAAGCGCCCTTGCCATGCCGGCAACGATGCGCATCGCATTGTCGAACGCCATGCCGGTGAACTCCGGGTTGCGCAGCATGTGGCTCAGCGGCTTGCCGTCGAGGTACTCCATCGTCAGGTAGACCGTCGTGCCGTCACGGTCGAAGTCATACACGGCAACGATATTCGGATGCGCCAGCGTCTGCGCCTTCTTGGCTTCGCGCTGCAGGGCGATCAGCGATTTCGGATGTCCGCGGAACTGGACATTGAGCACCTTGATGGCGATATACGGATTGCGGTCCGACGCCTCCAGCTTGCGCAGGTCCAGCGCCTTGTACACCGTGCCCATGCCGCCGAATCCGATGCACTCTTCCAGCACGAAACGGCCATTCAGCGATTCGCCGATGCCCTTCATCCGTTCGGCTTCCTCGTCATCCGCGCCGCCGAACACCGCCGCCGGGCGGGCTTTATCGTTGCGGTAAGACTGGGTGCCGGAGGTATCCACCTGCATGGCTGTGCTGGCGGGATCGTTGGGATCACGATGCGACGGTTCGTCGATGCGATTGCGCAATTCGTTCAGCACATCGGCGGGCAACAGCGTCTTGGTGCGCTCGTCGTCGAGGATGACTTTCAGGCGTGCGGAGTTGGCCTTATCGGTGGCCAATAAGGTATCCACCTGTGCCAACAGTTCGCTATTGGTCAGGTTGCCGCTTTCAAAGCGATAGATCGTGTTTGCAATGCTAGCCATGGCAATTGAGCTTCATTGTCGGCGTCTCCAGTCACCGCCATTTGTCTGAAATCAGACGAGACGGCATTTGATGTCGAAAAAATCACGGTTCACCATGCGCTGGTATGGAGCGCCGGTATTCAGCGTTGCAGGCGCGTGCATCTATATAGATGCACGCGGTTTAATCAGCCACGCCATGCAGGAGTCGTGCCTATTTTTTAAGCGCCCTGTCGACACGCGCATCCCATCCATGGCGAAGACGTCATGCATCCGCGCGCGGCATCCGATGTGTCGTATCCACTCAAACACCAGCAGCACCGACTGTTGGGCCGGCCCCATCAGGGACGGCATGCATGAAGCCCGCACGCGCGCTGGATCAAACGACATCAAATCGCATTTTCCCCATTGTTTTCAAGGGTTTGCGCGCATCCTGCGTGACCATGGCATGTGCTGGCACAGTCCCTGCTGTATATGCTTCGAGTGCGACAGAAGCCGCACTAACCACCCAAACCAACCTTAGGAGTATCACCATGAAAGCACTGACCATCAAAGACCTGTCCCTGTCCATCGAACTCGACGGCAAATCCATGTCCGC
>NZ_DAIUCO010000156.1:0-12038 GCF_036846085.1 Noviherbaspirillum sp.
CATGTCTGTTTACTCATTCAGTATTACTTACCGGTTCCCTCCTCCTGCAAGGGGAGGGGTAGGGTGGGGGTGATGAGGTTGATCGACTGCATACAGCAACTCGACCTCACTACCCCCATCCCAGCCTTCCCCCTGAACGGGGGAAGGGGCCGTTCGGAGAACGTGCTGGATTGCCTTGATGCATTGGCCGTAGTGAATGACAAGCCTTGACACCGTCATTGCTTGAGCAGGAATAGTCGCTTGCCAGATGCCCAGCCAACCAGCGCAGACCTGAGCCGTCTCACATCACATCCGCGGTCAGCGCCGGAACCGCCGGCATGGAATCCGCGTTAAGGGGAAATTGCATGTCCGCAGTGGAAGCACTTCGTCAAGGCCGCCTGAAAGAGGCGCTCCAGATGCTGCAGCAGGAAGTCCGCCAGCATCCGGCTGATGCAAAGCACCGGGTATTTCTGTTCCAGCTGCTTGCCGTGCAGGGAAAGTGGGACAAAGCGCTGACGCAGTTGAACGTCGCAGGCGATCTGGACGGCGAAAACCTGCATATGGTCCAAGCCTATCGCGAAACCCTGCAATGCGAGGCGTTGCGCCAGCAGATTTTCGCAGGCAAGCGATCGCCGGTAATTTTCGGCGAACCCGAACCCTGGATCGCGCAGCTCGTCGATGCACTCAGGTTGGGCGCGGAGGGCGATCATGCCGCGGCACAGCGAATGCGCGAGGAAGCATTCGATTCCGCACCGACGACTTCCGGAAGCATTAACGACGAACCCTTCGAGTGGATCGCCGATGCCGACTCCCGGCTCGGGCCTGTCCTTGAATTGCTTGTCAACGGCCGATACTACTGGGTGCCGATGCATCGTATCCGCTCAATCCGCGCCGAGCCGCCGGCAGATTTGCGCGACAGCGTGTGGATGCCGGTCAGCCTGACCTGGGCGAACGGGGGCGAGGCGGTCGGATTCATCCCGACCCGGTATCCCGGCACGACCGACATCGACGACGATACGCTGCTGCTTGCGCGCAAAACCGAATGGACTGAAAAAGCGACGGACGTTTATTGGGGCGTGGGCCAGCGCATGCTGACCACGGACTCCGGGGATTATCCGTTGATGGAAATCCGCTCGGTGCAACTCAATGTGACCGTCGATGCCATCGAGGAAGCGGTCTGAGGATGGTGCCTGGCCTGATGCCCATCGTACGACGAGGATTGCGGCATGGCTGAGCTGACCAGCAAGGAACGCCTGCAGCCTTCGCTGCTGGATCGCCTTACCGACGACGAAACCGACACCACGCAGGAGCCGCGCGACAAGCGCGTGCTGTCCATGCGCGGCTTGCGCAGGGCGGTGCTGCGCGATCTCGGCTGGCTGTTCAACACCACCGGCCTTGGCATCCTGCAGGATTTGAAGGAAACGCCGCTGGCGGCACAGTCGGTGATCAATTTCGGCTTGCCGGATTTTTCCGGCAGGACAGCCTCAGGGCTGGACCTGGCGGAAGTCGAGAGACGGCTTCGGCAGGCGATCTGGGATTTCGAGCCCCGCATCCTGCGCGATTCGGTACGGATCAAGGCAGTCGCGGTGGAAGACGCCAGCGGCAGTCCGAATCACATCGTATTCGAAGTGCATGGCGAACTATGGGGCCAGCCTTTGCCCGAACGGCTTTACCTGAAGACGGAGCTCGATCTCGAGATCGGCGAAATCAAGGTATTCGACTTCGATTCCGCTCCTGCCTGACGTTAAGCTGATGCACATCTGATGGATACCAAGCTCCTCCGATACTACGAACGCGAATTGCAGCACCTGCGGGAAATGGGCGGCGAGTTCGCACGCGACTTTCCGAAAATCGCCGGCCGTCTCGGTCTGGAAACCTATGCCTGCGCCGACCCCTATGTCGAGCGGCTACTGGAAGGTTTCAGCTTCCTTGCTGCGCGGGTGCAGCTCAAGATCGATGCGGAATTTCCGCGCTTTACCAATCACCTGCTGGAACTGGTCTATCCCCAGTACCTTGCGCCGACGCCGTCGATGGCGGTGGTACAGCTGCATCCCGACCTGACCGAAGGCAGTCTTGCCGCCGGTTTCAAGGTCGAGCGGGGCACAGCCCTGCGCAGCCTGCTCGGCAAGGGCGATCAGACCTCCTGCGAATACCGGACCGCCCATGAAGTGACGATGTGGCCGGTGGAACTGGCCGAAGCGAAATACTTCACTTATGCCGGCGAGGTTGGCGGCGTGGAGATATCGCGCCTGGGAAGCATCAAGGCGGGATTGCGGCTGCGCCTGAAGGCGACCGCCGGACTGACCTTCAAGGAAATCCCGCTCGACAAGCTGCCTTTGTACCTGCGCGGTAGCGATTCGCTTCCTGCGCGCATGCTGGAGCAGCTGCTTTCGAATGCCGTCGGTATGGTGGTGATGCCGACGAAGCATCCTGCAAGCTGGCACGAGATCATCGCGAAGACCAATATCAAGCGCGTCGGCTTCGATGACGATCAGGCGCTGTTGCCCTGCGGTCCGCGTTCATTCCAGGGCTACCGTCTGCTGCAGGAATACTTCGCTTTTCCGCAGCGCTACCTGTTTGCCGAGCTGGGCGGACTTGCCAAGGGATTGGCGCGCTGCCCGGACAAGGAAGTCGATATCGTCGTGCTGTTCAATCGCGCCGATCCGACGCTAGAACAAACCGTATCGGCCGGGAATTTTTCCCTGTACTGCACGCCGGCGATCAATCTGTTTCCGAAGCGCGCCGACCGCATCCATCTATCCGACCAGTTTTCCGAATACCACGTCGTGCCCGACCGCACCCGGCCGATGGATTTCGAGGTCTACCAGGTGCTGGGCGTGAAGGGCTACGGAACCGGCCCGGATGCCGAGCAGACGTTCAGTCCGTTTTATTCATCGAACGACCTGCAGTCCGGCAGCCAGGAAAAAGCGTACTACCAGGTCAGGCGTGGCCGCCGGCTGCTGTCCGAGCGTCAGCGGCGACAGGGGCCGCGATCGAGCTATATCGGCAGCGAGATTTTCCTGTCGCTGGTGGACTCCGTCGAAACGCCATACCGGAGCAACCTCCGACAGCTTGGCATCGACACGTTGTGCACCAACCGCGATCTCGTGCTCAGCATGCCTGTCGGCAGTGGAAAGACCGACTTCACCGTCGAGTCGAGCGCGCCGGTGCAATCGGTGCGTTGCGTCGCCGGTCCGACCGTGCCGTCACCGTCGCACGCGGAAGGCGAGACCGCCTGGCGGCTGGTGAGCCACCTGTCTCTCAATTATCTGTCGCTCATGGACAGCAGCGACAAGGAAGGCGCGGCGGCGCTTCGGGACCTGATGCGCCTGTACTGCTCCGCGGCCGACGCCGCAAGTCATGCCCAGATAGAAGGGTTGCGCTCGGTGACCGCCGCGCCGATCGTCCGCCGCCTTCCCGTGCCTGGTCCGATCACCTACGGACGCGGTTTGCAGGTTGCCGTGACGATGGAGGAGTCGGCGTTCGAGGGCATCGGCGTCTTCCTGCTGGGTGCGGTCCTCGAGCAATTCTTTGCCAAATACGTGTCGCTGAATTCCTTTACCGAAACAGTGGTGAAAACCACCAAGCGCGGTGAAATCATGAAGTGGCCGGCGAGGGTGGGACGATGCGAAATCCTGTAGAGATCCTGCAGCGGCTCGAGGCAGAACCGGCGACCTTCGATTTCTTCGCCGCCCTGCGCCGCATCGAATGCGCGTATCCGGACAAGCCGCGCATCGGCCAATCTCAGCGGCCGCAGGATGACGCAGTGCGCTTCGGCCAGCCGCCGTCGCTTTCCTTCGCGCATTCGATGATCGACTCGTTCACGCCGGCGAGCGGCAGCCAGCCGGCGCCGCGCTTGGAAGTCAATTTCTTCGGCCTGCTGGGCGCCAACGGCCCGATGCCGGTGCACCTGACCGAATACATACGTGACCGGGTGCGCAATGCCAACGACCCGACCCTGGCCCGCTTCCTGGACATGTTCCATCACCGGATGATCGCGCTTTTTTACCGGAGCTGGGCCAATGCGCAACCGGCGGTCAGCCTCGACCGGCCGGAGTCCGACCGGTTTGCGGACTATGTCGGCTCGCTGATCGGCATCGGCATGAAGTCGCTGCACGACCGCGATGCGGCGCCGGATTTCGCCAAGCTGCACTACGCCGGACGGTTGTCCGCCCACGCCCGCAACGCCGAAGGGCTGGCGGCCATCCTGTCCGATTTTTTCCGGCTGCCGGTGGTGCTGAAGGAATTCGTCGGGCATTGGATGACGTTGCCCGCCGACGGCCGGTGCAGGCTGCGCAGCGGCCCGGACGCCGAAGTGCTCGGCATGACGACCGTGCTCGGGTCGAAGGTGTGGAACTGCCAGCACAAGTTCCGCATCGAGATCGGTCCGGTCGATTTCGCGCAATACCAGCACATGCTGCCCGGCGGCGAAAGCATCAAGCGGCTCGTCGCCTGGGTGCGCAATTACGCGGGCGTCGGTTACAACTGGGACGTCAACCTGATCTTGAAAAAAGAAGAAGTGCCACGGCTCACGCTTGGCAATCAGTCCAGGCTTGGATGGACCACCTGGCTCAACAGTCATACCCCGAAGCAGGACGACAGGCAGCTCCTGCTCAACCCGATCAATCACATCAACCAGCTCTAAAAGGGATCTCACCATGGCAGAAATCAGTCGCGTAGCCTTGTTCGGCAAACTCAACAGCCTCTGTTATCGGGCGATCGAGAGCAGCACCGTGTTCTGCAAATTGCGCGGCAACCCCTACGTGGAGCTGGTTCACTGGCTGCACCAGATCATGCAGTTGCAGGATTCCGACCTCATGCGCCTCGTCAAGCACTACGGGCTCGATCCGGCGGGGCTCGCCCGGGACATCACCGAATCGCTGGACCGCCTGCCGCGCGGCTCCACCTCCGTCACGGACCTGTCGTCGCAGGTGGAAGAAGCGGTTGAGCGCGGCTGGGTGTTCGGCACCCTGATGTTCGGCGAATCGCAGGTGCGGTCCGGTCACCTGCTGGTTGGCATCCTCAAGACATCCTCGCTGCGCAATTCGCTGTATGCGATCTCCCGCCAGTTCGAGAAGATCAAACTCGATGCGCTGGTCGAGGATTTCCCGCGCCTGCTCGGCGAATCGCCGGAAGCGCAGATGAAGGCGACCGATGGCTTCCAGGTCGGCGGCGGTGCTGCCCCGGGCGAAGCAAGCGGCGCGGTGTCGCCGGCGGCAATGGGCAAGCAGGAAGCGCTCAAGCGCTATACGGTCGACCTGACCGAGCAGGCGCGTACCGGCAAGCTCGACCCGATCGTCGGGCGCGATGACGAGATCCGCCAGGTGATTGACATCCTCATGCGTCGCCGCCAGAACAATCCGATCCTGACCGGCGAAGCCGGCGTGGGCAAGACCGCGGTGGTGGAAGGATTCGCGCAGCGCATCGTCGCCGGCGACGTACCGCCGTCGCTGAAGGATGTGACACTGCGTACCCTGGACGTTGGCCTGCTGCAGGCTGGCGCCAGCATGAAAGGCGAATTCGAGAATCGCCTGCGCCAGGTGATCGAGGAGGTGCAATCGTCCGAGAAGCCGGTGATCCTGTTCATCGACGAAGCGCATACCCTGGTCGGCGCCGGTGGCGCCGCCGGCACTGGCGACGCGGCCAACCTGCTCAAGCCGGCGCTGGCGCGCGGCACCTTGCGCACCGTCGCGGCAACCACATGGGCCGAGTACAAGAAACACATCGAGAAAGACCCCGCGCTCACCCGTCGCTTCCAGGTGGTGCAGGTGCCAGAGCCGAGCGAGGAAAAAGCCATCCTGATGATGCGCGGCATCGCGTCGACAATGGAAAAGCACCACAAGGTGCAGGTCCTCGACGAAGCGCTGGAAGCCGCGGTCAAGCTGTCCCACCGCTACATTCCCGCACGTCAGTTGCCGGACAAATCGGTCAGCCTGCTCGACACCACCTGTGCACGGGTCGCGGTCAGCCAGCATGCGACGCCGCCAGCCGTCGACGATTGCCGCAAGCGCATCACCGCGCTGGAAACCGAACTGGAAATCATTGCGCGGGAAACCGCTGTCGGCGTCGACACCAAGTCCCGCCAATCCGTCGCGGAGGAAAAACTTGATGCCGAACGCACCCGTCTGGCCGACCTTGAAACCCGCTGGAACGCGGAAAAGGAACTGGTAACCCGCATCCTCGAATTGCGCGGCAAGCTGCGCACCGTCACCGGCAAGGTGGAGGGGGCGGCGGACGCACCGGTCGCGGAAGAAAGCTCTGCCGAGCGCGACGCATGGCTGGAGGAATTGAAGACACTGCAGGCCACGCTCGCGGCCCACCAGGGCGAATCGCCGCTGATCCTGCCGACGGTCGACCACCAGGCGGTTGCATCCGTCGTGCAGGACTGGACCGGCATACCGGTCGGCCGCATGGTCCGCAACGAGATCGAAAACGTGCTCAAGCTGGCGGACACCTTGAGCAAGCGCATCATCGGCCAGCGCCATGGCCTGGACATGATCGCCAAGCGCATCCAGACGTCGCGCGCCGGGCTCGACAATCCGAGCAAGCCGATCGGCGTCTTCATGCTGGCCGGCACCTCCGGCGTCGGCAAGACCGAGACCGCGCTGGCCCTGGCCGAAGCGCTGTACGGCGGTGAGCAGAACATCATCACCATCAACATGAGCGAGTACCAGGAAGCGCATACCGTTTCCACCCTCAAGGGCGCGCCGCCGGGCTATGTCGGCTACGGCGAAGGCGGCGTCCTTACCGAAGCGGTGCGCCGTCGCCCGTACAGCGTGGTGCTGCTGGACGAAGTGGAAAAGGCCCACCCGGACGTGCATGAGATCTTCTTCCAGGTTTTCGACAAGGGCTGGATGGAAGACGGCGAAGGCCGCGTCATCGACTTCAAGAACACGCTCATCCTGCTGACGACCAACGCCGGCACCGACATGATCATGAACCTGTGCAAGGACCCGGACCTGATGCCGGAGCCGGACGGCATTGCCAAGGCGCTGCGCGAGCCGCTGCTGAAGGTGTTCCCGCCGGCGCTCCTCGGCCGCGTCGTCGTCATTCCTTACTACCCGCTGAACGACGAAATGATCGGCGCGATCATCCGCCTGCAGCTGGGCCGCATCGAAAAGCGCATTGGCCAGAGCCACAAGGTGCCGTTCACCTATACCGACGATGTGGTCAAGCTCATCGCCAGCCGCTGTACCGAGCTGGAAAGCGGCGGACGGATGATCGATGCGATCCTGACCAATTCCGTTCTGCCGACGATCAGCGGCGAGTTCCTCAAGAGGATGATGGAAGGGAAGTCCATTACGCGGGTGCACGTGACCGCTGAAGGTGGGGAATTTGCCTATTCGTTTGAATGAACCCGGGTCGCGCAGCTCCCGTTGCGAATTCTCTCTCTGAATAAGGAAGTCTCCATGATTAACGGCAGCCTGCAGAATTCCGACTTCAGCAAGGAACCGGCTTATATCCAGGAAGCGTTTCTGAACGGAAGGGCCCGCGTCGTCTCGCTCAAGTCGGGCACGAAGTTGTTCAAGCTTTCCTCGTATACGGTGCAGGAGGGCAGGAACGGCTTCCTGTCGCCGTGGTGGTCGGCGGTCGACCCGTTCGAGGAGGATAAGCTCGGTGCGCGGGGCCGCTATCTCGAAGCGAAGGCAAACAGCGTCAGCATGCGCGAGATGGTGCGCTTTGCGTCTGCAATCCGCATCGACTGGAACGATATCGAGGAGTACCAGGAAATCGCCCTGCAGGATGGCGCGAAGGCGTATTGGGGAGGGTTCGCGCCGCAGCCGGCGGCTACCAAGGTGGATACCTCGAAGTTTTCGCTGGACAGCCCGATGTCGGTGAAGGATATGAACGCGATGGTCGGCCAGATGGTTACCAACGCAACCAAGCGGAAGCGACTGAAGGATATGGGGGTGTATGTACCGGATACGCTGGGCGGCATCGAGGCCTGGCAGCTTTACATTCCAAACCTGAAGCTGGCCGACGTCAAGGTCGTGCCGTCCATTCCATCGCATGACATGGCGGCACTCGGGCTGCACTTCAGCGTGATTTGATCCTCCGCCGGGAGGGATTGACGCCCGGTGAACGCGAGAATGGCGCATCCATGGAACAGGAAGCCTCACGCACTACCGTATCAAATTGATTAAAGCTAGAAACGAACATGCCAAATTTTACTTCCTGGAAGACGATCTCCGACTTGAAGCGATTTCGCGTCGCCAAGTACAAGCAGCGCCGCCAGATCAAATCCCGTCCTCTCCTGGCGACCTTGCCGGAGGTACAGATCGGCGGCTGTACCGGACTGTCGTTCGGCTGGGTACAGCGCTACCGGAAAGTGCCGGCGGAAGTGGCGGCGAAACGCATCGACTACCTGAATTCGGACCAGGGATGGCGCAACATCGACTACTTTGCCGGATTCTTCAACAACCTGCCGGCAGCAAGCTATGGAGAGCGGGTCGACGTGGTGGCACCGGCAGCGGTGGGCATGCGTCGGCGGGGAACGGTCACCGAAACCAACTACGCAACCTTCGGGTCGGCGCTGACGCATCTTTACGCCAATCCCGGTTTCTACATCATCATCATGAACCTGAAGGGGATGCCGACCAACCATTTGTGCGCGCTGTATGCCCATCCCGACGGCATGATTTTCTTCGATCCCAATTCGGGCGAGTACAAGGTGCCAAGGGGACGCATGCTCGATTTCTTCCTCGCGCTCGTGCGGCAATATGCGACCTATGTGACGTCGGCAGGCGCGAAGGTTCCCCTTTCGTTCAGGGAAATCCAGTTTCATCACCTCGGTTAGCCGGACGTACCGGCCATTTACGGACAAAAAAATGAGCGCTTTCTTTCACAATTCATTCTTCGAAAAGCATATGTGGGTCGTCGAGGGCAAGGTCGGCGACCTCGATAACATGGCGAACGAGGCGATCGAGATCTGGAACAATCGCAACGTCTCGATCAGCACCCTCATCGTCTGCAGTCCTGGCGACCGCGAGAAGTTCCTGGCCCAGGTCGACAAGGCGCCGAGCGTTGCGCGCATCCCGATTTCGCTCGATTACGCAATCGCCGTCAATGTCGACCGCCAGTACTACAACATTTATCGCCATCCCAGCTTCGAAGTGGCTGCCTTCGTTCAGGGTAAGCACCGCTATGTGCACCATATGTTCGGCATCACCGGCGGAGAGTATGTGAAGCGCGAGACCGGCCCGTACTGGCTGGCCTTCGTCGGGCCGCTGTGGAAGAACGGGTCGGTCAATGGACCGGCTCCGGTCGTTCCACCGCCCGGTCCTGTTGCCACGGCAGGCATGCCGGTTGCTGTGGCCCTGCCACCGAAGAGCTTCGCCGACATGGTGAAAGGCAAATGATCCGGAATGCCGCTACGTTTCCGAGCGGCTTGAAAGAATTCAATTTTGGCCAGGGCCAGGCTTGGAAGCTTGCCCGTGCAAGGTGTAACAACCAATATCTTCCTGGAGGGATATCACCATGGCAGAGATCATTGCCCCGCTACCGGACTATCCGGGTATCGCCTGCAAGTACGATACCGCTGCAAACCCGTTTTTCGTGCCGATCGTGCGCGAAGCACTTGCGAAGATCGCCGAATCGGCAACCGGCGCAAAGCTGCTCGACCTCATCGCCAAGGCGACGCCGCGGCACAGGGCGGATTTTCCACCGTCGGTGAACGTCATGGTGGTGCCGCAGTCGATGACGTTCGTCCAGTCCGGTTACAAGGCGGCGTACTACGCCGGCGGAGGGATGAATAAAACCCTGCAGAAATCGGACGATCCGCGGCATAAGGCGCCGGACGGGTGCAGCTTCTACAAGCTCGGCGGCAGCCAAAACGCCGCCAAGGACCCGATGTCATCGACGGTCAAAGGGCAGGGCTCGGTTTGCACCATGTTCTTTACCAACGTGGAAGTCGTAACCAGCAAGGGGGAAGCCGCAAGGCCCTATATCGTCCTGGCGCATGAATTGATCCATTCGTACCACTGCCTTTACGGAATCAAGAAGGATGGCAAGGACGAGGAGTTGTGCACCACCGGGATTGACGGTTTTGAAGACCAGGAAATCACCGAGAACAAGATCCGCTCGGAACTGAAGATACAGAAACGGTTGGCGTATTTTTAATGCGCCCGTACTGCGGCGACTGCCACTAATGTCGTCTTGCATTGCGTTTCAGATCGCGTAACAGAACAATAGACACATGCCAAATCAAGTCTCCATGGGTGCCATGCTTCAGTGTTCGTTCGGCGTCGCGCCGTCCAGCCTGGTCGTGCTGCCGACGAACAAGGTGATGGCGGAAGGTCCGCCCGCCGCCAACATCATGGATCACAAGCCGCTGGTGAATATCATGCCCTTCGGGATGTGCAGCTCGCCGGCAAATCCGACGGTGGCGGCTGCGACCGCAGCCGCGCTCGGCGTGTTGACGCCGATGCCATGCGTACCGGCAACGTCGTCGCCGTGGGTTGTCGGTGCGCCGACGGTATTGATCGCCAATATGCCCGCGCTGGATAACATTTCGAAATGCATATGCAACTGGGGCGGCGTGATTAGCATCGCCAATCCGGCAACGGTAAAAACCATGATTCCGTGACAGTGCCTTCGCTTTTCATTCGTTGATAACGCCACTTACCGCCGCCCGAAAGCGGCAACGACAATAGACAACATGCCAGCAACACAAGCAAACAGGGAGATATCGGTTACCTGCGCACTCGGCGCGGATGTACTGCTGTTCCGCCGCATGACCGGCACCGAACAGCTCGGCGCGCTGAGCGAGTACAACCTCGACCTGCTGAGCGAGCGGGCGGACCTGAATATCGACGACCTGCTCGCGACCCTGCTGACGGTGTCGGTGGACCTGCCGCAGGTTCAGGGCGGGCAGCGCCACTTCAACGGGTTCATCACCCGCTTTGCCTTGACCGGCAAGCAGGGACGGTACTCGACCTACCAGGCGACCGTACGGCCGTGGCTGTGGTTCCTGACGCGCTCGGCGGACTGCCGCATCTTCCAGGACAAGACCGTCGTCGAGATCATCAAGGCGGTATTCGAGCCGTACACGGTCGCCGACTTCGACGTCACGATGCTCGAAGGTGAATATGCGGCCATGCCGTATTGCGTCCAGTATCGCGAAACCGACTTCAACTTCGTCAGCCGGCTGATGGAGAAGGAAGGAATTTATTACTACTTCAAGAGCGAACTGGGCAGGCACACCATGGTGCTGGCCGATTCCTACGGTGCGCACCAGTCGATCCCGAACTTCGCCGAAATCCCGTACGCCACCCGTGACGACGATACGATGAAGCTGAGCGAGGTGATGTACGACTGGACCATGGGCGGTGAAGTCCAGCCCGGCGCCTATGTGCTCAGGGATTATGATTTCGAGAAGCCGACGGCGAGCAGTTCCTCGCTGCTGGTGCGCTCGGCGCTGGTGCGTAGCTACGACCAGTCGACGCACGAGATCTTCGACTATCCGGGCAAATTCATCGTCCGCGCCAAGGGCGAGAGCTATGCGCAGGCGCGTATCGAAGCGATGCATACCCGCTATGAGCGTGTCTACGCCGGCAGCAACGCGCGCGGCGTATTCCCCGGCGGGCTGTTCAAGCTGACCGGGCATCCGCGTGCCGACCAGAACACCGACTTCCTGATGGTGTCGGCGGACTATGCGCTGGCGTCCGACTTCTATGAGCCGGTGCCGCCGAAGGAGCCGACGCCGGTGTTTGTCTGCAACCTGTCCGCGATCCCCAAGGAACACGCCTATCGGCCCGACTGCACCGCGCGCAAGCCCTACATTCGGGGCCCGCAGACGGCAATGGTGGTGGGCAAGGCGGGCGAGGAGATCTGGACCGACAAATATGGACGCGTCAAGGTTCAGTTTCACTGGGACCGGGTCGGCCCGGAAGATGAAACCAGCTCCTGCTGGGTACGGGTGTCGCAGGGTTGGGCCGGCAAACGCTGGGGCATCATGTTCATTCCGCGCATCGGCCATGAAGTCGTGGTGAGCTTCCTGGAAGGCGATCCGGACCAGCCGCTGATCACCGGCAGCGTCTACAACGCCGAGTCGATGCCGC
>NZ_DAIUCO010000157.1:0-11923 GCF_036846085.1 Noviherbaspirillum sp.
GGCGGTTGGCGATACGCGGCGTACCGCGGCTTCGCTTGGCGATTTCCATCGCGCCGTCCGGAACGATGGGCGCATTCAGCAGCGACGCGCTCCGCGTGATGATGCGCGCCAGTTCCTGCGGGGTGTAGAACTCGAGGCGGGCGACGATGCCGAAACGGTCGCGCAACGGGTTGGTCAGCATGCCGGCGCGGGTTGTCGCGCCGACCAGCGTGAACGGCTGCAGGTCAAGCCGCACCGACCGCGCCGCCGGCCCCTCCCCGATCATGATGTCGATCTGGTAGTCCTCCAGCGCCGGGTACAGGATTTCCTCCACCACCGGCGACAGGCGATGGATCTCGTCGATGAACAGGACGTCGTTGGCTTCCAGGTTGGTCAGCAATGCAGCCAGGTCGCCGGCTCGCTCCAGCACCGGCCCGGACGTCTGCCGCAGGTTGACACCCATTTCCCGCGCGATGATGTGGGCCAGCGTGGTTTTGCCGAGTCCGGGCGGCCCGAACAGCAACGTGTGGTCGAGCGCTTCGCGCCGCTGGCGGGCGGCGGTAATGAAGATGTCGAGCTGGCTATGGATTTTTTCCTGTCCGACATATTCATCAAGCTGCTTGGGCCGCAGCGCGCGTTCGATCGCCTCTTCGTTCGGCGATACCGGAGTAGCGGCGATGATGCGTTGTTCGGTCAGATTATCGGTCTGAATACTCATTGAATTCTTTCAGAAGAGCGGCTGACAGTAGAACTGCCGACTACACCTATATGGCGCCAACATGGCAATCCTTCAATGCTTTAAACGCCTGCCCCTTGCCGCTTAGCCCTTGGACAGCGCCTTCAGCGCGAGCTTGATGCCTTCCGACACTCCGGCGCCGGCCGGCACCTGTTTCATCGCCATCAGGGCTTCCTTGTCGGAATAGCCGAGCGCCGTCAGTGCATTGAGAATGTCGGCGCCCGCATCGTGCTGCATTACGCCGCCGACGGCGCCGATGTCGGCGCCGAGCTTCCCTTTCAGTTCCAGCAGCAACCTTTCGGCGGTTTTCTTGCCGATGCCCGGCACCCTGGTCAGCCGCCCGGCTTCCTGCAGGGTGATGGCCTGCGCGAGGTCGGGGACCGACATGCCGGACAGGATCGACAATGCGGTACGCGCGCCCACCCCGGAGATTTTGATCAGTTGCCGGAAGACGGTACGTTCTTCCGCCGTGCCGAATCCATACAGCAAGTGGGCATCCTCGCGTACCGCCATATGGGTCAGCAGCACGATTTTTTCGCCCGTGGCCGGCAGGTTGTAGAACGTGCTCATCGGCACATCGATCTCGTAGCCGACGCCGCCGCAATCGACCAGCAACTGGGGTGGATTTTTTTCAAGAAGTAATCCGGACAGGCGACCTATCATGGCGATGCAATAGAAAGAAGTTAGATGAATCATACAGGACAACAAGTTCCTCCCCCGCCATGCGAAACATGGTGCGGAAGGAACAGATACGGCTGTGCCGGCATGACGAAAAATATGCTGCTGGGACGGATTTTCGGATGCAGTCCGGCATCGAAGAAAAGACTATGCGACCACGAGATTCCATTTTCTTCCAGTCCAACCCGCTGCCCCGCCCGATCATCTGGATAGGACAGGCGCTCGGCATTCTTTGGGCATTTCCCCTCACGATCGTCGGCCTGCTCCTGGCGTTGCCGATCGTGCTGATACGCGGTCAATTCCAGCTGATCCGCATCCCGACCGTAGCACTGCTGGTGCGCGGACCATGCGCGGACTGGATGTTGAGCCGGCACCCGTTTGGGGCCATGACCGCGATGGCACTGGGACATGTCGTCATCGCGGAGCACCAGGGATTGTCGTCCCGCGTGCTGATTCATGAACTGGCCCATGTCCGCCAGGCGGCCCGCTGGGGCATTTTCTTCCCGTTCGCCTATCTGGCGTCAAGTGCCTGGGCAGCACTCCGGGGCCGCGACGCCTACTGGCACAACCGCTTCGAAATCGCGGCGCGCGAGGCGGAAAAACAGGTTTAGACGATTGAAGGGTTGATTTAAGGCCTGATGCGGGGCGTAGGTAGCCGGGGCAGGAACGAAGCGCGCTTGCCGGAAATACATCGATACACTCCCGGAATGGATGACGCGCACCGGTACGCAGAACATGGCGTCAGCCGACCAGGCGCCCACGACGTACCCGCAATCCTTTCCTCACCAGGCCAGGCGCCAGTTCCCCTAGTGCCGTCAATACCTCGCCGCTATGCGCATGGCAAATCGCGACGCCGAGCGCATCGGCCGCGTCCGTACTGGGCATGCCGGACAACAACAGCAGACGTTGCACCATGTCCTGCACCTGCTGCTTCTGCGCCTTGCCCTGGCCGACCACTGCCTGCTTGATCTGCAGGGCCGTGTATTCCGCGACCAGAAGATTGGCGTTGACCAGCGCGCAAATCGCCGCGCCGCGCGCCTGGCCCAGCAACAGCGTGGACTGCGGATTGACGTTGACGAAGACTTTCTCGATGGCGGCGCAATCGGGCGTATAGGTTCCGATGATTTCCGACACGCCGGCCAGGATGGTTTTCAGGCGTTGCGGCAGATCGGCATCCGGCGTCTTGATGGTGCCTGAGGCGATATAGCTGAGCTTGTTGCCCTGCTTGTCGATAATGCCGAAACCGGTAGTACGCAGGCCGGGGTCAATGCCGAGGATTTTCATGTGTGTTGCAGCAATGCGGATTGGATGCCGCCATCATATCGGAGGATATGATGGCGGCAACCCTTCCCTTGAAGATACTTCTTTTTAATGCCGGAAATGTCGTGTTCCGGTCAACAGCATGACAACACCGCGCTCGTCGGCCGCATCGATCACTTCCTGATCGCGCATCGACCCGCCCGGCTGGATGACGCAGGTTGCGCCGGCATCCACCACCACGTCCAGACCATCACGGAACGGGAAGAAAGCATCGGACGCGACCGCCGAGCCCGCCAGCGCCAGGCCAGCGTTTTGCGCCTTGATCGACGCGATGCGGGCCGAATCCACCCGGCTCATCTGCCCGGCGCCGACCCCGAGCGTCATGCCGCCGCCGCAGAAGACGATGGCATTGGATTTGACGAATTTCGCCACCCGCCATGCGACCAGCAGGTCCTGCAACTGCTGCGGCGTCGGCTGCTTCTTGCTGACGATCTTCAGTTCGGCCGGTAACACGTTTTTCGCATCCGGCGCCTGCAGCAGCAGGCCGCCGCCGACGCGCTTGAAGTCGTAGGCATTGACTGCCTTGGCGAGCGGAATTTCCAGCAGCCGCACATTCTGCTTGGCGGCGAAAATCTGCCGCGCCTCGTCGGTGAAGGATGGCGCGATCAACACTTCGACAAATTGCTTGGCAACGGCCTCGGCCGCCTTGCCGTCCAGTTCATGATTGAAGGCAATGATGCCGCCGAAGGCCGAGGTCGGATCGGTCTGGAATGCCTTCGTGTACGCATCGAGCGGATGCGTGCCGATCGCCACGCCGCAGGGATTTGCATGCTTGATGATGACGCAGGCGATTTCATCGAATGTCTTCACGCATTCCCAGGCGGCATCCGCATCGGCGATGTTGTTGTAGGACAGTTCCTTGCCCTGCAACTGCTTGTAGTTCGCCAGCGAGCCGTCCACCGGAACGAGGTCGCGATAGAAGGCGGCGGACTGATGCGGGTTTTCGCCGTACCGCATTTCCTGCACCTTCTCGAAATGCAGGTTCAGGGTTTGCGGGTAGTCGCTGCGCGTCGCATGTGCCTTGTCTTCCCCAAGCGAAGACAGGTAATTGGTGATCGCGCCGTCGTACTGCGCGGTATGGGCAAAAACCTTTTTCGCCAGCGCGAAACGGGTGTCGTAGCCGACTTCCCCGCCGCCCGACTTCAATTCGTCCAGCACCCGGCCATAGTCTGCCGGATCGCACAGCACCACCACGTCCTTGTGATTCTTGGCCGAGGACCGTAGCATCGCCGGCCCGCCGATATCGATGTTTTCAATGGCGTCTTCCAGCGTGCATTGGTCCTTGGCGACGGTCTGCTGGAACGGGTAGAGATTCACGACCACCATGTCGATGGTCGGAATGCCATGCTGCTCCAGCGCAGCCACATGCGCCGGGAAATCGCGCCGCGCAAGAATACCGCCATGGACCTTGGGATGCAGCGTCTTGACCCGGCCATCGAGCATTTCCGGGAAACCGGTGTAGTCGGCAACCTCCGTGACCGGGATGCCGTTATCGGCCAGCAGCTTCGCGGTGCCGCCGGTGGAAAGAATGTTGACACCCATGCCGGAGAGGGCGCGGGCGAAGTCGAGAACGCCGGTTTTATCGGAGACGGAAATCAGGGCTTGTTTGATCATGGCAAAGACGCGGAAAGTGATGGATAGCGTAAAAACAGCGTCGTTGCTGCCCTTACGTTATAAATCACAGCAGCCCGTGCTGCTGAAGTTTCTTGCGCAAGGTATTGCGATTGATGCCGAGCATTTCGGCGGCCAGGGACTGGTTGCCGTCGGCGCGTGCCATGACCGCTTCGAGTATCGGCTTTTCGACGGTGAACACCACCATCTCATAGACATTCGACGGTTGTTGCTCGCCGAGATCCCGGAAATACTTCTCGAGACTTTTCTTGACGACGTCCTGGATGTTGTCTTTGCTCATTGCAGTGGGGGCGAGTGGTTTTTATCAGGCTCAGGCGGCCAGCTTTTCTTCGGAAAGGCGGTATTGTAACCGCTTGCCGTAAGCCAACTGTGATTCAAAGAATGCATCGACTGCGGCAAGCTGTTCATTGCAGCTTTCCAGGCGGTTCATGCGCTGCCGGAATTCTTCGCCCCCGGAGAGGTCGCGCACATACCAGCCGATATGCTTGCGCGCGGTGCGCAGACCCATGAACTCGCCATAAAACGCGTAGTGCGCCTGCAGGTGTTCATTCATCAGGGTACGCACTTCATCGATCATCGGCGGCGGCAAGTGTTCGCCGGTACGCAGGAAATGATCGATTTCGCGAAATATCCACGGCCGGCCCTGTGCCGCGCGGCCGATCATGACCGCATCCGCACCGGTTACCCGCAGCACGAATGCCGCTTTTTCGGGGCTCGTGATATCGCCGTTGGCCACGACCGGCAGTGACATCGCCGCTTTGACGGCGGCAATGGTTTCATATTCCGCCTCGCCAGCATAACCGTCGGCCCGGGTGCGGCCATGCAGCGTCAGCATGGCAATACCGCTCGCCTCCGCCATCCGGGCGATATTCAGCGCATTCTTGTTGGCACGATCCCAGCCGGTGCGGAATTTGAGCGTGACCGGCACGTTCACGGCATTCACCACCGCATCGAGAATCCGGCCGACCAGCGTCTCGTTCTGCAGCAATGCGGAGCCGCACCAGCTTTGACAGACCTTCTTGACCGGGCAACCCATGTTGATGTCGATGACCTGCGCGCCACGGTCGACATTGAATTTTGCGCAATCGGCCAGCATGGCGGGATCGGCGCCGGCGATCTGCACCGCCTTCGGCTCCATCTCACCGTCGTGGTTGATGCGGCGAGAGGTCTTTTCGCTTGCCCACAGGCGCGGATCGGACGCCGCCATCTCCGAGACGGCATATCCGGCACCAAGCTGCTTGCATAGTTGCCGGAAAGGACGATCCGTCACGCCCGCCATGGGAGCGACGAATATGTTGTTACGCAGAGAATAAGGTCCGATTTGCACAGGAGGGCGGCCGAAGAAAAGCGCTATTTTAGCTTGATCAACAGGCGAAACAGCCATTGGACTGCACATGCTTGCATTGGCAATCCAGCCATGTCACCGCTTTAGCGGTCGATCTCGTCCAGGGCCGACATATCCGGCTGTTCGAGATGCGTGACATCGCCCCACTGCGCCAGGCGCAATCCCTTGCCATCCCATAGAAAGCGGTTGACGCTGGCATTCAGGATATCGAAGTCACGGGCATGTTCGAACCCGATACCCTGTGCTGCGCGATAAGCACATTCCAGGACACCGCCGTGTGTCACCAGTGCAATTTTCTGGTGCCGATGCCGGTTCGCGATCCGGATGATGGCGTCCACCGCACGTTGCGAGAATTCCCGCAGCGTCTCCGCCACGTACACGCCGTCGGGAAAGCGGGCGTCGATATTGCGCGCCTTCCATTCTGCATACGCCTGCGGATAGCGTTCGCTGATTTCCGCATACAGCATCCCTTCGAACCCGCCGAAACAGCGCTCCCGCAGGCCGGGATCGACATGCACAGGCATGCCACGCCCCGCCGCGAGTTGTTCCGCCGTCTGCCTGGCACGCATCAGATCGCTCGAATAGATGGCGTCAAACTGCTCCGCCGATAGGGCACGGCCCAAGGCTACCGCCTGGCGCCGCCCTTCTCCGTTCAATGCGATGTCGAGATGGCCTTGCAGCCGTTTGATGGCGTTCCATTCGGTTTCGCCGTGGCGGATCAGTACGATATCGGTCACTTGGACTCCGGGCGGTTGTTGCCGGATGCAAAGATGGCCGGGTTGAGGGTGTAGAGACCGGTAATGGCAGCCTGGTCCAGGATATGGCCCCGGATGGCATCACGCACCTGCTGACCGGTGAATTTTCCGTCTACCGGCACGCGTTCGAGGTCGAGGGCATACAGCGTGAAGACATAGCGGTGCACCAGGGCATCGTTCCACGGCGGGCAAGGTCCGTCATAACCGAAGTAGTCACCTGCCATGTCGGCATCGCCGGCAAACCAGCTGCTGTAGTCATTGATGCCGTGGCGCAAGCCCGCCATGCCGGACACATCGGGGCCGGATTTGCCGCGCGGCGTCACGCCGTTACAGAATGCGCCGGCGGCAATCGAGGAGGTATCTTTTGGAATATCGATCAAGGTCCAATGGAAGAAATCGACGCGCGGGAGATCGGCCGGCACCGTCTTTCCTTTCTGGTTGACGTCGTCGCCGCGCGACGGCACGTCGGGATCGTGGCAAATCAGCGCAAGTGATCTGGTTCCTGCCGGCAAGTCGCTCCAGGCAAGGTGTGGATTTTTGTTCGGGGCCATTGAAACATGATTGGCGGGATCGATGACGCAAAACGCGAATTCTCCCGGAATCGGTGCGCCATCCTTGATGGAATCACTCCAAAGCTTCATGTCAGTCTCCTTATTTGATTTGCTACCTAAAGTGAACGCCATTCTGAGTGCAAAGCGCCGTTGCCGTTCCCTGTTTCAGTTTTGCGGCTTGACCTGCAACCAGAATGTCACTGGACCATCGTTGACCAGCGACACTTGCATGTGGGCGCCGAATTGGCCGGTCTCTACTCTCTCCAGCTTCGCTCGCGCCCGCTGCACAACATGATCGAACAGCCGCCGCCCCTCATCAGGCGGCGCTGCCGGCGTAAAGGAAGGGCGCGTGCCGGACTGGGTATCGGCGGCCAGGGTGAATTGCGGTACCAGCAGCAAACCGCCCCCCACATCGGTGATGCTGCGGTTCATCTTGCCGGCATCGTCCGCAAATACCCTGTAGGCAAGCAGCTTCGTTAACAGGGCATCCGCTTCACGTTCCGCATCGCCCCGCTCGGCGCACAGCAACACCATCAGCCCGGCCCCGATCGCACCGACAGTAGCGTCGTCGACCACGACGCTGGCCTGCGTTACCCGCTGCAAAAGCGCGATCATGCGAACGCGCTCAGGACAGCGTCACGCGGGCGAACTTGCGTTTGCCGACCTGGAGCACGAACGTACCGGCATCGACTTTCAGCCCCTTGTCCGTCACGGCCGCGCCATCCAGCCGCACTCCGCCCTGCTCCACCATCCGCAGCGCTTCGGATGTCGACGGGCAAAGATTGGCCTGCTTGAGCAGTTGCCCGATGCCAAGCGGCGCCCCGGTCAGCGTGACTTCCGGGATTTCGTCCGGAATACCGCCCTTGGCGCGGTTGTTGAAATCCGCCAGCGCATCGTCCGCTGCCTGGCGGGAATGAAAACGCGCAACGATTTCCTGGCCGAGCAAAACCTTGATGTCGCGGGGATTGCGTCCGCCCTCGACTTCTTTCTTGAACTGCCCGATTTCGGCCAGGGAACGGAAGGACAGCAGCTCGTAATAACGCCACATCATGACGTCGGAAATACTCATCAGCTTTCCGAACATGGTGTTCGGCGGCTCGGTAATTCCCACATAATTGCCCTTTGATTTAGACATTTTTTCAATTCCGTCTAAACCTTCCAGCAAAGGCATGGTCAAGATACATTGTGGCTCTTGCCCATAGTCTTTTTGCAGCTCACGACCTACAAGCAAGTTGAATTTCTGGTCGGTACCCCCGAGTTCCAGATCGGACTGCAAGGCGACTGAATCGTATCCCTGCATCAACGGATAGAGCAATTCATGCACGGAAATTGGCGTTCCGGCCTTGAATCGCTTGGTGAAATCCTCCCGTTCGAGGATACGTGCAACCGTGTATTTTGCCGATAGCTGGATCATGCCTCTTGCACCGAGGGGATCCGACCATTCGGAGTTGTAACGGATTTCGGTTTTTGCCGGGTCAAGCACCAGACTGGCTTGGGCGAAATAGGTTTTGGCGTTCTCTTCGATCTGTTCCCGTGTAAGCGGTGGGCGAGTAATATTTCGGCCGGACGGATCGCCGATCATCGACGTGAAGTCGCCGATCAGAAAGATGACGGTATGTCCAAGATCCTGAAGCTGCCGCATCTTGTTGAGCACGACGGTGTGCCCGAGATGCAAGTCCGGTGCCGTAGGATCAAGACCCAGTTTGATACGTAGTGGTTTGCCGGTTTTTTCGGATCGCGATAATTTCTGTGCGAATTCGGTTTCGATCAGTAACTCGTCAATGCCGCGCTTGGTAACGGCAAGCGCTTCCTGCACCGCATCGGACAGGATTGGAGCGGGCTGGTCGACTTGGGGATTTTTTAACTGCTGGTGATTGACCATATGATGACAAAGATTAAAGTGCAACGTTGAAAGATCAATACCATGCGTTTGGTATAATCGCGTCTCCTTTTCCAGCTTGCAATGCATGAAAATATTGCAACTCAGACATCTGAAAAGCGATATGACGCCTTAGCCGGCCTCTTCTTCGAGCAATTGCAGCTAAACCATAGAAATTTGATTGCTGGAGAAATACTGAAGGATTACCAAACCACGGACGCTTGACCATATTTTCTTCCTCGCGGACTAGCGCGCTGACCGGAAGCAGTATTGTGAAAAGCATCTCAACCAGAACAGCAAATTTTAACGTATTGCATGCGCCTTCTAGATAAATTACTGAATAGCGGTTTTGGCAGTGCACTGTTCCTTGGCTCATCGCGCAAGACACGCGTGTTGTCTGCATCGGCACTGTTCCTCGCCGCCTGCGCTTTCGGAGCGGCAGGCGTTGCACCGATGGCCCCTGATGCTGCGGACCTGCCTGTCACATCGATCACCCGTGAACTGCCCGTTGCAAGCCTTGCCGATCAAATTGCACAACTGGAACAACAGGAGCATCGTTTCTTCCGCGAAGAGAGAGTGCGGCCCGGCGACACGCTGGCGACATTGCTTCAGCGATTGGGCGTCGACGACGAAGAAGCAGCCAAGTTCATCAAGTCCGATCGGATCGCACACCAGGTCTTCCAATTGAAGGCCGGCAGGAAGATACAAGCACAGACCGATGAAGACGGCGAACTTCACTTCCTGAGCGCCACGACAAATGACAATGTCGGCAATAGCGACAGTGCCATCAAAAGCGTCGTGATCCGGCGCGATGGCGAGCGCCTCGTTGCGACCGAGACGCTCGGCAATTTGGAAAAGCGCGTCGACATGCATTCCGGCGAGATTCGCTCCTCGTTATTCGCTGCAACCGACGCCGCCGGCATACCGGATAACGTCGCCATGCAAATTGTCGACATGTTCTCTACCAACATCGACTTTGCATCGGACCTGCGGCGCGGCGACCGTTTCAACGTCGTCTATGAAACGTACTGGCAAAATGGCGAGATGGTACGTGCCGGCCGCGTGCTTGCAGGCCAGTTCGTCAATGGCAGCACTACCTATCAATCGGTATGGTTCGACGATCCGAATAGCAAGGAAGGCGGCGGCTATTACACCTTTGACGGAAAGTCGCTCAAAAAAGCGTTCCTCAAATCGCCGCTCGAGTTTTCCCGCATTTCGTCGGGTTTCTCGATGCGCATGCACCCTCTCTCGGGCCAATGGCGGAGCCACAAGGGCGTCGACTTCGCCGCACCGACCGGAACACCGATTCGCGCATCGGGTGACGGCGAAGTCGATTTTGTCGGCGTGCAGGGCGGCTACGGCAACATCGTCATTCTCAAGCATTGGAACAACTACTCGACTGCTTATGCCCATATGAGCCGGTTTGCCAATGGGCTGAAAAAGGGCGACAAGGTCAACCAGGGCCAGGTAATCGGCTACGTTGGCACCAGCGGCTGGTCCACCGGACCGCATCTGCACTACGAATTCCGGGTCGGCAATGAACCGCGCGATCCGATGTCGATCGATGTCCCGAATGCACAACCACTCGCCGGTACCGAACTGCAACGCTTCAAAAACGTCGCGAGCGAAATGCGACATCGCTTCGCCCTGCTCTCCTCTCCATCGGGCACCGCCGGAAAGCTGGCCGCCAAGTAAGATCACGTCCTGTGGCAATCCTGCCATAGGACGTTCCCATACCGTTTCCAGGCTGTAGAATCCTCAGATTCAGAGACGGTAGCCATGCCCAACACAACACCTTCCCAACACCTCTACATCGGACTGATGTCCGGCACCAGCCTCGATGGCGTCGACGGTGCAATCGCGACCTTCGATCCCGCCCCAGGCGTCCCGGTCCGGACGCTCGCTACCGCTTACCTCCCCTTTCCGCCTGACTTGCGCGCCGAATTGCTTGCCTTGCAATCGCCGGGAGAAAATGAAATCCATCGCGAATCGCTGGTCGCAAATGCACTTGCAGGCTTTTACGCCGACTGTGTCACCAAGTTGCTTGATACGGCTGCATTACCGTCAAGCGCGATCACAGCCGTTGCAGTGCATGGCCAGACGATCCGGCATCGGCCCGAGCTTGGTTACACACGCCAAACCGGCAATCCCGCCTTGCTCGCGGAATCGACAGGCATTGACGTCATTGCGGACTTCCGCAGCCGCGACATTGCCGCTGGCGGACAGGGCGCACCGCTGGTTCCGGCATTTCATCAGGCCGCATTCGGCAGCGACGAGGAAATCCGCGTCGTAGCAAACATCGGCGGCATTGGAAATATCAGCATTCTGCGTCGCGACGCCAATGTGATTGGCTTCGATACCGGCCCCGGGAATGTATTGATGGATGCCTGGATCGCCCGACACCAAGATAAGGCTTACGACAGCGACGGCGCATGGGCGCGCAGCGGCAAGATACTCCCGGAATTATTGAACTCACTCTGCGCAGAGCCCTATCTCGCCATGCCACCTCCCAAGAGCACGGGCCGGGATTTGTTCAACGCCGAATGGCTCATGTCCAGGCTGACTCGCTTCAACAGCGCAAATACTGCGGATGTACAGGCGACGCTTGCCGCGTTCACTGCGACGACATTGGCGGATGCCATTCATCATCATGCGCCTCGGGCAACAGCGGTCTATGTTTGCGGCGGCGGCGCATACAACAGCCACCTGATGCAACAGATCGCGGATGCGCTTCGCACCAAGGGCAGCATGGCGTCAGTCGAATCAACCAGCCGCCTGGGGGTCTCGCCAAATCATGTGGAAGCACTGGCTTTCGCCTGGTTGGCACATCGGTTCACAAACCGACTTCCCGGCAATCTCGCGGCCGTTACCGGCGCCAAAGGGCCGAGGATTCTTGGCGCTCTATATCCGGCAGCATGAGAGCGGAAACAAAAACGCAGCAGAAACAAAAAAGGACGCCTTGGCGTCCTCAGACTGCTGACAAACCCTCGCCATGTGCGGGGGTTTTTGTTTTAATAACGCATGCTCAAGACGCCCACCCCTGCCCAA
>NZ_DAIUCO010000158.1:0-11921 GCF_036846085.1 Noviherbaspirillum sp.
GGGGAGTGATCGCACTCCCCTTTTTTCAGGCGCATGACGCCGGAGGCCGGCGCATACCGCAAATCATGTGCGCCGCCCGTGTTTTGTTATACCCTCTTGTTGAATTCATTTGCCGGGACCCAGAATGGATCTATCGATTGCAGCCATCCTTGCACAGGACGGTATAACGAGCGGCGCCATCTACGCACTGCTGTCGCTGGCATTGGTGCTGGTGTTTTCAGTCACCCGTGTCATCTTCATTCCACAAGGCGAATTCGTCGCGTTCGGCGCACTGACGCTCGCCGCCATGCAATCGAATACCTTCCCCCAGTCGGCGACATTGCTGGTCGCGCTGGGTATCGTCACGTTTATTCAGGAAACCTATTTCGTCATGCGTACGGCCGAACGCCGCCGCACCGCAGCACGCAGCATTCCGCTCGCGCTGCTGGCCTTCGTCGTGCTGCCCCTGGCCATCTTCGCCGTCACCAAGACATTCGCCGGTCCGAAGCTGCCGATGGCAATGCAGGTGCTGCTGACCCTGGCGATCGTGGTGCCGATGGGCCCGATGGTCTACCGCCTCGCATTCCAGCCCCTGGCCGAAGCCAGCACCCTGATCCTCCTGATCGTCTCGGTCGGCGTGCATTTCGCACTGATGGGCATGGGCCTCGTCATCTTCGGCGCGGAAGGATCGCGTACGGCACCGTTTTCCGATGCACGTTTTGAAGCCGGCGCGATGGCGATTTCCGGCCAGAGCATCGTGGTCATCGGCGTGTCGCTGGCACTCATCGCCGCACTCTACCTGTACTTCGAACGCACGCTGTCCGGCAAGGCATTGCGCGCCACCGCCGTCAACCGCCTCGGTGCGCGGCTGGTCGGCATCGGCACGGCGCAGGCAGGCCGGCTTGCATTCACGGTGGCTGCGGCCATGGGTGCGCTGTGCGGCGTGCTGATCGCGCCGCTGACCACCATCTATTACGACAGCGGCTTCCTGATCGGTCTGAAAGGCTTTGTCGGTGCGATCATCGGCGGGCTGGCAAGCTATCCGGTAGCGGCAGCTGGCGCGGTTCTGGTCGGCCTGCTGGAGTCTTATTCCTCGTTCTGGGCCAGCGCATTCAAGGAAGTGATCGTGTTTACCCTCATCATTCCGGTCTTGCTGTGGCGCTCCCTGCGATCCAGCCATAACGACGAGGGAGAGGAATGATGCGCATCTATTTCCTGGCCTTCATCGCCTTCATGGCGCTGCTGCCCATCCTGCCCACGCCCGCCTTTTGGATCACGCTGGCCAACTATATCGGCCTCTACTCGATTGTCGCGCTGGGGCTGGTCCTGCTGACCGGCGTCGGCGGCCTGACGTCGTTCGGCCAGGCGGCCTTCGTCGGCATCGGCGCCTATTCCACTGCCTACCTGACATCGCAGCTTGGCATCTCGCCATGGGTCGGACTGCTGGCAGGCATCGCCATCACTGCCGCCGCTGCCTTCTTTATCGGCGCGATCACGATGCGGCTGTCCGGTCACTTCCTGCCGCTCGGCACCATCGCCTGGGGCCTGTCGCTGTACTATGTCTTCGGCAACCTCGAATTCCTCGGCAAGTACGACGGCCTGACCGGCATTCCACCCGTGACGATCTTCTCGTTCACGCTCGACCTCGGCCGGGAGATGTATGCATTGATCTGGCTGACGGTGATCCTGTCGCTGCTGGCCATCAAGAACCTGCTCAATTCCAGGCCGGGCCGGGCCATCAGGGCGCTCAAGGGCGGCGGCGTGATGGCCGAGGCGATGGGCGTGAACACCACCTGGATGAAGATCGTGATCTTCGTGTTCGCCGCGCTGCTCGCCTGCCTGTCCGGCTGGCTGTATGCCCATCTGCAACGGGCGGTGAATCCGACCCCCTTCGGCCTGAACGCCGGCATCGAATACCTGTTCATGGCGGTGGTGGGTGGCGCCGGCTACGTATGGGGAGCGATCCTCGGCGCAACGCTGCTGACGCTGCTGAAAGACCAGCTCCAGCAAATCCTTCCGGCCCTGCTGGGCGCCAACGGCAATTTCGAGATCATCGTATTCGGCATCATGCTGGTCGTGCTTCTGCAGCGTGCACGCGAAGGCATCTGGCCGTTCATACGGCAGTGGTTTCCGAGCAAGCCGGATGCAGTGGCGCCTGCCTCGGCCCCGGCGCTGCCCATGCGCGCGAAGCACGCCCCGGGTGCCACCGTCCTGCAGATCAACCGGGCACGCAAGGAGTTCGGCGGCCTGGTCGCGGTGAACGACATGCAGTTCGATGTCAAGGCCGGCGAGATCATGGGTTTGATCGGCCCCAACGGCGCCGGCAAGTCCACCATGTTCAACCTGGTCACCGGCGTGCTGCCGCTGACCAAAGGCGAGATCCGCTTCCTGGTCAACGGCGAGCTGACCCGCATCGATGGCCTGCCCTCGCGCCGCATTGTCCGCCACGGCATCGCCCGCACCTTCCAGCATGTGCGGCTCATGCCGACCATGACGGTGCTCGAAAACGTCGCCATCGGCGCCCATCTGCGCGGCACGCATGGCGATGTGGCAGGCATCTTCACCAGCATCGTCCGCGCAAACAAGACCGAGGAACAGTCGCTCCTGTTCGAGGCGAAGAAACAGCTCGAGCGCGTCGGGCTGGGCAACATGCTGTACGAGGAAGCCGGCAGCCTGGCGCTGGGCCAGCAGCGTATCCTGGAGATCGCCCGCGCGCTGTGCTGTGACCCGACACTCCTGCTGCTCGACGAACCGGCCGCCGGCTTGCGTTACAAGGAAAAGCAGGCGCTGGCCGATCTGCTGCGAAAGCTCAAGGGCGAAGGCATGACCATCCTGCTGGTGGAGCACGACATGGATTTCGTGATGAACCTGACCGACCGGCTGGTGGTGATGGAATTCGGCACCAAGATTGCATCAGGCCTGCCGGCCGATGTGCAGCAGGACCCGGCGGTGCTGGAAGCCTATCTCGGCGGCGTCGAATGAAATGAAGGAAAACATCATGTCCACACCGGTATTGGAAGTCAGGGATCTGCATGTGGCCTACGGCAAGGTGGAGGCGCTGCACGGCGCCAACCTCACCGTCGGCGCCGGCCAGATCGTCACCGTCATCGGCCCCAACGGCGCCGGCAAATCCACCATGCTCAATGCGATCGCCGATGCGATGCCGGCCAGCGGCACCCTGCGCGGGGACATCCGTCTTCTCGGTCATGACATGCGCGGCGTCGCGATCGAAGCGCGGGTTGCGCAAGGCATGTCACTGGTGCCGGAAAAGCGCGAACTGTTTTCCAGCATGACGGTGGAGGACAACCTGCGTCTTGGCGCCTATCGCCGCTACCGCGCAGGGGACAAGAACCACGCAGACCAGCTGGATGTCGTGTTCGGTCTCTTTCCGCGCCTGAAGGAGCGGCGCAGGCAGGAGGCGGGCACGCTGTCCGGCGGAGAGCGGCAGATGCTCGCCATCGGGCGCGCATTGATGGCGAAGCCGCAGCTGTTGATGCTGGACGAGCCCAGCCTCGGTCTTGCGCCGCTGATCGTGAAAGAGATTTTCCACATCATCGTCGGCCTGAAGCAGACCGGCGTGGCGATCCTGCTCGTCGAGCAGAATGCCCGCGCCGCATTGCAGGTTGCCGATTACGCATATGTGCTGGAAACCGGCGACGTTGCGCTTGAGGGCCGCGCATCCGATCTGGCGAATGATCCGAAGGTGATCGATACGTATCTGGGGTTGGCGAAGAAGGTGGCCTAGCAAACCCCTTCGAGACGGCTCGGAGCATAAAAAAAGCGACGCATCGCGTCGCTTTTTCATTGGCGGCCTGTTCCGCTTACTTCACCCGCTTGTCCTTCTCAATCACCGCATAAGCCGAGTGATTGTGGATCGACTCGAAGTTCTCCGCCTCCAGTGTGTAGGCAGCGATACGCGCATCGGCATTCAGCATGCCGGCCACATCGCGCACCAGGTCCTCGACGAACTTCGGATTGTCATACGCGCGCTCGGTCACATACTTCTCATCCGGCCGCTTCAGCAATCCATACAATTCACAGGAAGCCTGCGCCTCGATCCGGGCAATCAAGTCATCCACCGGCATCTCATCGGCCAGCAAGGCATGGACGGTGATGTGCGAACGCTGGTTGTGCGCCCCGTAGGCGGAAATCTTTTTCGAGCACGGGCACAGGCTCGTGACCGGCACCAGCACCTTCAGCGTGACTTCGAGTTTGCCGTCCTTGATTTCACCCGTGAAACCGACTTCATAATCCATCAGGCTCTCGACGCCGGACACCGGCGCGATCTTGTTGATGAAATACGGGAACGATAATTCGACACGGCCGGAATCGGCCTCGAGCAGTTCCACCATCCGGTGCATCAGCTTGCTGAACATGCCGACATCGAGCGGCGTGCGGTTGTCTTCCAGCAGACCGATGAAGCGCGACATGTGCGTGCCCTTCTGGTCGTCGGGGAGATGCACATACATGTTCCATGTACCCACGGTCGGCTGCACGCCCGCCGCGGTCTTGATCGTGACCGGATAACGCACTCCCTTGACGCCGACGCGCTGGATCGCAATCCGGCGGGTATCGGCAGTGCTTTGCACATCGGGAATGGTGGTCAGGTTCAGATCGCGGGTATTCATGTATATGCCTTATTCAGGTTGTCGCGCCGACTCATGCGGCTGCCGGGTTTCTTGTCAGTTGTTGACCACGAGCCGGGGTTCGCCCTTGCCGAAGCGTTGCCGTATCGATGCCGCAATGCCCTTGGCATCCAGGCCGCATCCGGCAAGCAACTGCGCCGTATCGCCGTGATCGATGAAACGGTCCGGCAGCCCCAGGTGCAGGATCGGCTTCACGATGCCGGCTTCCGCCAGTGCCTCGGCGACTGCCGAACCGGCGCCGCCCATGATCGCGCCTTCTTCCACGGTAACGAGGGCATCGTGCGTCTGCGCCAGCCGCTTGACCAGTTCCACGTCCAGCGGCTTGACGAAGCGCATGTTCGCCACCGTCGCGTTCAGTTCTTCCGCTGCCGTCAGGCTCGGCGCCAGCATCGTGCCGAATGCAAGAATGGCAATCTCCTTGCCCTCTTTCCGGATCTCGCCCCGACCGATCGGCAGGGTGCGCAATTCCGGCTCGATCGCAGCGCCGATGCCGGCGCCGCGCGGGTACCGTACAGCGGCAGGGCCATTATATTGGAAAGCCGTGGAGAGCATCTGACGGCACTCGTTTTCATCCGAGGCCGCCATGACAACCATATTGGGGATGCAGCGCAAATACGCAATGTCGTAATTGCCCGCATGCGTCGCGCCGTCGGCGCCGACCAGGCCGGAACGGTCGAGCGCGAAGGTGACATCAAGATTCTGCAGGGCGACATCATGGATCAATTGATCGTAGCCGCGCTGCAGGAACGTCGAGTAGATCGCAAGAACCGGCTTCAGGCCTTCGCAGGCGAGGCCCGCGGCGAACGTGACCGCATGCTGTTCGGCAATGCCGACATCGTAATAGCGGTCCGGGAAGCGCTGCTCGAACTCCACCATGCCGGAACCTTCCCGCATCGCGGGCGTGATGCCGACCAGCCGCCTGTCCTGCGCCGCCATGTCGCACAGCCAATTGCCGAACACCTGGGTATAGGTCTGCTTGCCGGCGGCGGCGGGCTTGATACCTTCGGCCGGGTTGAACTTGCCAGGCCCGTGGTAAAGCACGGGATCGGCTTCGGCCAGCTTGTAGCCCTGTCCCTTCTTGGTCACCACGTGCAGGAACTGCGGCCCTTTCAGATTCTTCAGGTTCTGCAGGGTCGGCACTAATGAGTCGAGGTCATGGCCATCGATGGGACCGATGTAGTTGAAGCCGAATTCCTCGAACATCGTGGCCGGCACCACCATGCCTTTCGCATGTTCCTCGAAGCGCTTGGCCAGCTCCAGCATCGGGCCGGGCAGCACCGACTTGCCGACATTCTTGGCCGCCGCATAGAACTTGCCCGACATCAGGCGCGCGAGATAGCGGTTGAGCGCACCGACCGGCGGCGAGATCGACATGTCGTTGTCGTTGAGGATGACCAGCAGGTTGATGTCGTTATAGACACCGGCGTTGTTCATCGCTTCGAAGGCCATGCCGGCGGTCATCGCGCCGTCACCGATGACGGCGATCGCATGCCGGGTCTCGCCCTTGGTCCGGGCCGCCAGCGCCATGCCGAGCGCCGCGGAGATCGATGTCGATGAGTGCGCGGTGCCAAAGGTGTCGTACTCGCTCTCGATGCGGCGCGGAAAACCGGAGATGCCGTTGAGCTGGCGCAGGGTGTTCATGCGGTCGCGCCGGCCGGTCAGGATCTTGTGCGGATAAGTCTGGTGTCCGACATCCCAGACGATGCGATCTTCCGGCGTATTGAATACATAGTGCAGCGCGATGGTCAGCTCCACCGTGCCGAGGTTGGACGACAGATGCCCGCCGGTCTTCGACACCGAGTCGAGCAGGTAGGCGCGCAGTTCATCGGCCAGCGGCTTGAGCTGCGTGCGCGGGAGCTTGCGCAGGTCGGCCGGTAGATCGATTTTCTTCAATAAATTCATGCTCATACTAAGCCTTCCGCTGCACGATGAAGTCCGCGAGATCGCGTAAGCGCCGTGCTTCTTGTTCGAACGGCATGAGCGCCCGGTGGGCGTCATTGCGTAATTTTTCCGCCAGATTCCGCGACTCTTCCAAGCCGAGAATCGATACATATGTCGGCTTGTTATCCGCCGCATCCTTGCCCGCGGTCTTGCCCAACGTGGCCGAATCGGCGGTCGCGTCCAGAACGTCGTCGACAACCTGGAACGCCAGTCCGACCGCATCCGCATACGCTTCCAGCGATGCGCGCTCGGCCTCCGACAGCGCCTTGCCGCATACGGCGCCCAGCAACACCGCCGCACGCAACAGCGCGCCGGTTTTCATGCGATGCATCTGCTCCAGTTCGGGCCGGGTCAGGCGCACACCGACACTGTCGAGGTCGATCGCCTGGCCGCCGCACATGCCCACAGAACCGGCTGCTTCGGCCAGGATCCGGACCATGGACAGCTTGCGTGCAGCATCGCCCTCGCCTTCCGACAGGACCAGGAACGCCTGCGTTTGCAACGCATCGCCGACCAGCAGGGCCGTGGCGTCGTCGTACTTCACATGCACGGTCGGCTTGCCGCGCCGCAGCGCGTCGTCATCCATGCATGGCATGTCGTCATGCACCAGTGAATACACGTGAATCATTTCCACCGCGGATGCGGCGCGCATCAGATCTTCCCTGCTGGCGCCGAACAACTCACCGGCTGCACATACCAAGAGCGGCCTGACCCGCTTGCCGCCGTCGAGAGCTGCGTAGCGCATCGCCTCATGCAGCCGATGCGGCGTGTCGCGCTGGTCCGGCAGCATGGCGCCGAGTGCCTCCTCCATTGCCGACTGGACGCTTTTCATCCAGTCGAGAAACGCCGGCTGTACGGTCATTCGTCGGCCTCGTCGCCGGCGTCGTCATCGGAATGTGCGGCAAACGGCTTGAGCATATCGCCTTCCAGCACTTTGACCTGGTTCTCGACCTTATCGAGTTGTCCGGTACAGAACTTGACCAATTCGGAGCCACGCTTGTAGGCGGCGACTGATGCTTCCAACGGCAGCTCACCTGCTTCCATCCGGGCGACCAGCTGTTCCAGCTCAGCCATCGCTTCTTCGAACGACGCGGGCTGGGCGGCGGAAGGGGTTTTCTTTGACATATTGGCCATGATGAAGTTTAGCCGCTTATTTTAGAACAAACCATCTTATGGAGTTGAGATAGGGCAATCGGATTGCGGGCTGGCGCGGAGTTATGCACGGCAGAATTGACAATTTTTCAATGAGCCACTCGGCGATCTCAGCCGTTTCGCCTGCCGGATGGACAATCCGCAAGGAGGAGTACTGTTCCTGTGACAATGTGAGGGGTGGGGTATAATCCGCCGTTCTGTCCAAAATTTCCGTATCATTTTTTCTTGTATACAGGTTTTTGCGGATTCTTTCTCTCTTAGGTTGGTGCAAATTAATTTGGGGGTGGGGATGTCCGATCTGGCTCAACTTGCCAAGCTCGCGCGATCCAACGCGCAACTTCCGGTCAACGTCTACTTCGACGACGTGCTGTTGCAAAAGGAAATCAAGCAATTATTTCATCAGGGCCCGCGCTACGCCGGCCATGAACTCATGGTGCCCAATGCAGGCGACTATGCCACATTGCCATGGGAAAACGAAGGCCGCATGCTGGTGCGCAATCCGCAGGGAATCGAATTGCTGTCGAACGTGTGCCGCCATCGCCAGGCCAAGATGCTCGATGGCCGTGGCAACGCGCAGAATATCGTCTGCCCGCTGCATCGCTGGACCTATGATCTCAAAGGGGAACTGATCGGCGCACCGCATTTCGGCGAGACGCCGTGCCTGAACCTGTCGAAGACGCCGCTGCAAAGCTGGAACGGCTTGCTCTTTGAACGGAACGGCGTCGATGTCGCACGGATCATGTCCGGACTTGGCGTCGCAAAGGATCTCGACTTCACCGGCTACCTGCTCGACCATGTCGAAGTGCACGAGTGCGATTACAACTGGAAGACCTTCATCGAAGTCTACCTGGAGGACTATCACGTCGAGCCTTTCCATCCGGGACTGGGCAGCTTCGTCACCTGCAATGACCTGCGCTGGGAATTCGGCGACCGCTACAGCGTGCAGACGGTCGGCGTGAACCACGCGCTGTCGCGCTCGGGCACGCCGAAGTACCGCAAATGGCAGGAGCAGGTGCTCAAATTCCGCAACGGCGTGCCGCCGCCCTACGGCGCAATCTGGTTGACGCTGTACCCGAACATCATGGTGGAGTGGTATCCGCATGTGCTGGCGGTTTCGACGGTGTGGCCGAAAGGTCCGCAGAAGACGCTGAACGTGGTGGAGTTCTACTACCCCGAAGAAATTGTCCTGTTCGAGCGGGAGTTCGTCGAGGCGGAACGCGACGCTTACATGGAAACCTGCATCGAGGACGATGAAATCGGCATGCGCATGGATGCCGGTCGCCGCATCCTGATGGAACGGGGCACCAGCGAGGTCGGTCCGTACCAGTCACCGATGGAAGACGGCATGCAGCATTTTCATGAATGGTACCGGCGGCAGATCGCCATCTGACACCCAGTCCGGGAAGGTGTCTGCGCACCTTCCATTTTTCAATATCATCTTTGCGACCGGCTTCCGATGCATCCGCGCCGGCGCACTCTCGACTTTCCAAGCCCATGCAGTCACTCTGGATGCTGTTCGCCAGCTTTATGTTTTCCATCATGGGCGTATGCGTGAAGCTGGCGTCCGATACCTATTCCACCGGCGAAATCGTGATGTATCGCGGCATCATCGGCGTTATCTTCATTTATGGCCTGACGCTGATGCAGGGCGGCACGCTCAAGACATCTCTGCCCTGGCATCATTTCTGGCGCGGCGCGGTAGGCGTCACTGCACTATGGTTCTGGTTCTATGCGATCGGAAAGCTTCCGCTGGCAACCGCCATCACGCTCAATTACATGGCTCCGATCTGGATCGCGGCCATGTTATTCACGCTCGGCTGGTGGCGAAGCGAAAAGCGTTTCGAATGGGGCCTCACCGCCGCGGTCGGCTTGAGTTTCATCGGCGTGACGATGCTGCTGCAGCCATCGATGCAGGCGGACCAATGGTTTGCCGCGCTGGTGGGGCTTGCGTCGGGTATCCTGTCGGCGCTTGCCTATCTGCAGGTGCGCAAACTCGGCCTGCTCGGCGAACCGGAATACCGGGTGGTATTTTATTTTTCATTGACCGGGGTGGTTGCCGGATTGCTCGGCACACTCGCCGGTCCCGGCTTCATGGGTAACAGCGGCGAGGCGTGGCACCGCCATGAGCCGACCGGCATCGCGCTTCTGCTCGCCATCGGCGTGACCGCGACCGTCGCCCAGATGGCGCTGACGCGCGCCTATCGACTCGGCAAGACCCTGGTGACCGCCAACCTGCAATACACCGGCATCGTCTTTTCCAGCATATGGGGCATTCTAATCTGGGGCGATCTGTTGAGCTGGCTGGGCTGGACCGGCATCGGCGTGATCCTCGCCAGCGGCATTGCCGCCACCTATTACAATGCGCGCAATGCCCTTCCGCCGGAGAAAACGCCGGCCACGAAGACCGCCGGTCAGGCTGGCGACCGGATCTCAAACGACGTATAGGAAACCACATGCCCTACACCACCCTGATGTCTTCCGCCGATCTTGCGCCACACCTCGACGACCCGAAATGGGTCGTGATCGATTGCCGCCACGACCTCGTCAATCCCGATGCCGGACGTGCGGCGTATGCCGCCGGACATATTCAGGGCGCGGCCTTTGCCAGCCTCGACACGGACATGTCGGACAAAAGCCCGGGGCCGAACGGCGAATTCCGGGGTCGCCATCCTTTGCCGAGCCGTGAAGCTTTCATGGAGAAAGTGCGGGACTGGGGCATTGACGACGACTCGCAGGTGGTTGTCTATGATGCGCAGGGCGGCATGTTCGCGGCACGCCTGTGGTGGATGCTGCGCTGGACCGGACACGCGGCGGTCGCGGTGCTGGATGGCGGCTTGCCTGCATGGCAGGCGCAGGGCCACTCACTGTCGACCGAGCCGCTCAACAGGCCGCGGGGCAATGCGACACTACGCTCCTCCATCGTCACCACCGTCGGCGTGGATGATGTCATTGAAAACCTGTCCAGCAACAAGCGCATCGTCATTGATGCGCGCGCCCCGGACCGGTTCCGCGGCGAGAACGAAACGCTCGACCCGGTCGGCGGCCATATACCCGGCGCGAAAAACCGCTTCTTCAAGGACAACCTGCAAGCGGATGGGCGCTTCAAGACGGCACAGCAACTGCGCACCGAGTTCGGTGCATTGTTCGATGCGCCGGAAAGCACCATCATGCAATGCGGGTCTGGCGCCACAGCGTGCCACAATCTTCTCGCGCTGGAAGTGGCCGGTTTGCCGGGCGCTGCGCTGTATCCGGGATCGTGGAGCGAATGGTGCGCCGACCCGTCGCGGCCGGTCGTGACCGGGAATTGATGGCTATCCGGCCGGCGACATTGCGCGAATCGTTCGATTTCCGATCTGGAATGCAGTCGGGAAGCAATCGATCAATCGATCGCTTTTGCAAAGCCTGCCAACCGGATTTCATCATGGCATTCCTGGCACGCTTCCCCTCTCAGAAGGAATGGGCCGTTCCGCGCTGGCCAGGCATGCAACAGCTCTAATGCCCGTGCGACTGGCTGGTAAGAAAAACCACGATCGTCACGCCAACCGCGATCAATAATATCTGCGGAATCGTCTCACGCATCGTCGCCCGGCGCTGCATCTGCGGCATCAGGTCGCTGACGGCGATGTAGATGAAGCCGGATGACGCGAAGACGAGCACATACGGAATCCACTCGCTGGCCTGCTCCAGCGTGAAGTAACCCACCAGGCCGCCTACCACGCCCATCAGGCTGCATAGCAGGTTGTAGACATAGGCGCGGGCACGGGAAAAACCGGCGTTGAGCAGAACGATGAAGTCGCCGATTTCCTGCGGGATTTCATGCGCGATGATGGCCACGCCGGTAATCAGGCCAAGGCTTGGGTCGGCGAGAAAAGCAGCCGCGATCAGGACGCCATCGGTAAAATTATGCAGACCGTCGCCTACCAGGATCATCCAGCCGGATTTCCCGGCCTCATGCGCATCGTGGCCGTGCGCATGGCCGTGACCGTCGCCTTCGTAGTGGTGGGAATGCCGCAGGATCGCGAATTTTTCCAGCAGGAAGAACGCCAGCAGGCCGCCGAGCAGCACTGCGAACAAGACGTGCGCATCTGCCTGCGACTCGAACGCTTCTGGCAGTGCGTGCAGCAACGAGGTCGACAGCAGGATGCCGACCGACAGGCTGACCATCCGCTCCACCATTTTGGACAGTACGGTAAAGGAAAACAC
>NZ_DAIUCO010000159.1:0-11893 GCF_036846085.1 Noviherbaspirillum sp.
CATCTGCGGCGTCGGTCACGAGACCGACATCACGATCGCCGACTTTGCCGCCGACTTGCGGGCACCCACGCCCACCGCCGCCGCCGAACTGGCGGCAACGCCGCGCGCCGACTGGCTCGCCACGCTCGACGTGTACACCACTGACCTGGCCAGGATCATGAAGCGCCGCATGATGGATGCGGCCCAGACACTCGACTGGCTGTCGCGGCGGCTGGTCAGTCCGTCGGCGCATATCGCGCATGAACGGATGCGCATCGCCGGATTGCAGCACCGGCTCGCGCATGCGACGCGCATGCCGCTGCAGCAGGCCCGGTTTTCCGTCGACAACCTGCGCACCCGGCTGGCCGCCCGGCTGCCAGACACGACGGCCCAACGCGCCCGCCTCGACAACATTGCCCGCCGCCTCGACGTCAGCATGGCCACCACCAACGCGCAGCGGCGGCAGGCACTGGATGCCTTGTCGGTCCAGATTGAACTGCTCAATCCGCAACGAACACTGGAGCGCGGCTATGCGATGGTGGTCGATGCCAAGGGCCGGGTCATTCGGTCGCCGGGTGCCTTGCGCCCGCGCGAGATCGTCACCGTGCGTCTGGCGGACGGCAGCGCGGAGGTCGGCATTGCAACCGTGCAATCGCTGCTTGAGTGATTTTTGATCTCCGTACAGCGCGGTGCCGATGCAACCGGGCCGCATCCGACTTACAATTGTGGTCTTTCAAAAAATACATCCCCCAACAATCGAAAAGGAATGCCATGGAACATACCCTGCCTCCCCTGCCTTACCCGATGGAAGCCCTGCAACCGCATATTTCCAAGGAAACGCTCGAGTTCCACTACGGCAAGCATCATCAGGCTTATGTGACCAACCTGAACAACCTGATCAAGGGCACCGACTTCGAGAACGCTTCGCTCGAAGACATCATCAAGAAATCGTCCGGCGGCGTATTCAACAATTCCGCCCAGGTCTGGAACCATACCTTCTTCTGGAACTGCATGAAGCCGAATGGCGGCGGCGCACCGACCGGCCCGGTGGCCGATGCGATCAATGCGAAATTCGGATCGTTCGACAAGTTCAAGGAAGAATTCACCAAATCCTGCGTGACCAATTTCGGCTCCGGCTGGACCTGGCTGGTCAAGAAGGCTGACGGCTCGGTCGACATCGTCAACACCTCCAACGCCGGCACGCCGCTGACGACAAGCGACAAGCCGCTGCTGACCTGTGACGTATGGGAACACGCCTACTACATCGACTACCGAAATGCCCGTCCGAAGTTTGTGGAAGCATTCTGGAACGTCGTGAACTGGGATTTCGTGGGCAAGAACTTCGCCTGACAGGAATCGCATGCCGGTGCAGGCCAGGAACTAACAACCCTGCATCCGGTGCAGGAAGGGGCTGACAGCTCTGTCAGCCCTTCTACAGATTGAAGTCTTTCGTTGCATACCGCGACGTCATTTCGCTATCTCTCCCTACTGTGTCGACGAATGCCGGATCAATCGGCATGCTGCGTGCCGCCTGGCATGATTTCGGCAATACATCTCCGGCTACTCGTATAATCGTTTCTGCTCCAGTCGTGGCGCCTGCAATACGCACCGATGTTTTAACGCCGCATCACCGAACAATCAATACAACAAGGGAGACAGACATGACAAGACGATTCATAGGTACGGCCGATCCATCCCTCATCAATCCCCAGCGCCGCAATCTGCTCGCCGGGGGCGCAACAGCCGTCGCCGCAGCCGGTCTGGCCGGATTTTCGAAGACTGCCATCGCGCAGGCGGCTGCCGCCGCCGCGAAACCGCTCCCGCCCTACGTTGCCTGGAAAGATCCGGGCGCGATGATCGTCCATACCAGCAGCACGCTGGAGACAAAGCGCTCTGCGTTCGGTACCAGCATCATCACACCTACCGATCAGCTCTATATCCGCAATAACCTGCCGGCGCCGGATGCGTCCATCGTCGCCGACCGGGACGGATGGGAAGTGACGGTGGAAGGCGTGAAGAACCCGCGCAAGCTGACCGTGAAGGAACTGAAGGGCATGGGCCTGGAAACCACGGCGATGGTGCTGCAATGCTCGGGCAACGGCCGCGGCTATTTCCCCAGCAAGCCGAGCGGCACGCCATGGCAGGTCGGTGCGGCGGGCTGCGTGGTGTGGAGCGGCGTGCCGGTACGCGCAGTGGTGGAGGCGCTTGGTGGCGTGACGGATGGCGCGGTTTACATGACCAGCACCGGCGGTGAAAAGCTGCCGGAAGGGCTCGATCCGAAGAGCGCGGTTGTCGAACGTTCGGTGCCGGCGAAGGCGATGGCGGATGCCCTGCTCGCATGGGAAATGAACGGCGTGCCGATTCCGCTGGCGCATGGCGGGCCGCTGCGCATCATCGTGCCCGGATATTCCGGGGTCAACAACATCAAGTACATCAAGCGGCTGGCATTTACAGCGGAACAGTCCGAGGCGGCCATCCAGAAGACCGGCTATCGGCTGTCGCCCCTTGGCCAGAAAGGCGATCCGAGCCAGCCTTCCGTATGGGAGATGAGCGCCAAGTCATGGATCAATTCGCCCGCGCCGGAAAACGGTTCGGTGCAGGCGGGCATGGTGCAGATCAAGGGCGTGGCATTCGGCGGCATCCATGCGGTGAAGGCGGTGGAGGTGTCGGTCGACGGCGGCAAGACCTGGAAGCAGGCGAAATTCGTCGGTCCCGATCTCGGCCGCTATGCCTGGAGGCAGTTCGTGCTGGGAGTGAAGCTGCCGGCAGGCGAATACACCATCGCGAGCCGCGCGATCGATTCGGAAGGTAACCAGCAGCCGGAGGAGCGACTGGAAAACGCCAGCGGCTACAACAACAGCAGCTGGCGCGATCATGCGCTCAAGATCACCGTCGCCTGACGGCATGCCGAACGGAGATACGATGCATCGTTTAACGAAAGCCTTGTCCGTCATCCCGATTTTGGTAGCAGCCTTCCTCGGCGGCACAGCCTTTGCCCAATCCGGCTTGGACGAAGGCAAAAAGCTGTTCACCCAGGTTGCGGCGCCGGCGTGCTCGGTGTGCCATACGCTCAGGCACGCCGGCGCAACCGGCGAGGTCGGACCGAACCTGGACGAACTGAAACCGGACGCGTCGCAGGTCGAGAAAGCGGTCCGCAACGGTATCGGGCAAATGCCAGCGTTCAAGGGATTGAGCGACGCGGAAATCGCGGCACTCTCGAAGTACGTGGCGGCGGTTGCCGGCACGGCGAAGTAGACAGTAACGGGTACCCGGCGGCGGCTTGTTATGCGCCGCCGTCGATCGCGGCGAGCGCCTCGCGAATCTCTTCCGCGCTGTCCGGCCGGACCAGGCGGACAGCTTCCACTCCGTCGTTCATGAACACCAGGGTCGGCCATAATTTCACCCGGAACGAACGCCCCAGCGCCTTGCCCTTGCCGTCCTCGATCTTGATGTGCTGCACATTCGGGTGATTCGCCATGGCGGCGGCAAGCGGTCCCTGCGCCGCCTGGCAGAACCCGCACCAGGGAGCGCCGAATTCCACCAGCGCCGGCCCTTTCAAGGCATCGATATCGGCGCGCGTTGGGTCGGCGGATGCATAGGTTGAATTCATCGCCATTTTTTTATCCCCTTTCCAAATTCTAATGATTCATGACCTGCGTTCGATGATACCGCTTGCCTATCGTCCACAGGACAAAGCCGATGAGCGTGAAGGCGAGCTGTCCCGCGGCCAGCCACAATACCGAATGCGACAGCATGGGCGCCACGACGCCCGATACGACGGCGGCCAGCATGGTCTGCGTGAACGATTGGCATGAGGCAACGGTACCGCGGATTTCCGGAAAGAGGTCGAGCACCAGCAGGGTGACGGCCGGTGCAACCACCGACATGCCGAACGCATAAAAGAAGAACGGCGCCACCGACCACGGCAGGGAAGGCGGAAATGCGAGGTGATAGAGAACGTTGACGACGCCCGCGCCGATCAGAAAGCAGAAACCGATCATGACCTGCCGTGCGACCGGCAGTTTGCCGGCAAGGCGATTCACCGTGAACGCGCCGCAGAAGATCCCCGCCACCGTCGGCACGAACTGCCACGCGAACTGGTCCGGCCCCAATCCGAGATGCTCGGTGATGAATACCGGTGCGGCGGCGATGAACAGGAACAGGCCGGCGAAATTGAAGGCGACAGTGCCCGCCTTCAGGTGAAACAGGGGCGAGCGGAAGATCTGCTTGTAATTCCGGGTCAGCGATTGCGGATTGAATGGCTGGCGCTTGAGCGGCGGCAGGGTCTCGGGCAGCTTTTTGTAGCACACCCACAGCAGCAGCACGGTATAGACGAACAGGAACAGGAAGATCGAGCGCCAGTCGAGCAGCTTGACGATCCAGCCTCCGAGGACCGGCGCGATCGCCGGCGCGACCGAGAAGATCATCGTTACCACCGACAACAGCTTCGCTGCCGGCGCACCGGTATAAACATCGCGGATGATGGCCCGCCCGATCACGATGCCGGCGCCCGCCGATATACCCTGCAGGATGCGGAATGCCCACAGGTATTCGATGCTGTGCACCGCCGCGCAGCCAAGCGATGCCACGGCGAAAACCGCAAGCGAGCCGAGAATGATGTTGCGCCGGCCGAACGCATCCGATAGCGCGCCGTGCCACAGGATCATCAGCGCGAATGAAAACATGTACGCGGTCAGGGTCTGCTGGACCTCGATCGCGCTCGTCTGCAACGTCCGCTGAATGTCGGGAAAGGCGGGAAGGTAGGTGTCGACCGAAAACGGCCCGAGCATCGCCAGTGCGGCGAGCATTAATGCGAACGCATGGTACGCGGGAACCTTTCCACTCTTCGCATCTAGAGCGGACTGTTCAGCGACGTCCGGCGGCAATCTCTCCATGTTTCCTGGTCGGGTTTGGTAAGCCGGTCCGACATGGGTGGCTTGATGCTGTCAGACCGGCCGGCATTTTCATTGGTTCATCCAACCGGCAGATGAACGCGGATCACTGATAGCTCAGTTCTCGCGCCTTGCCCCAGAATACCCGATAGGAAAAAATGGTGTAGCCGATGATCGTCGGCAACACGATGATGACACCGAACAAAATAATCTTCAGCGACTCCGGAGCGCTTGCAGCCTGCCAGATGGTGAGCCGGTCGACGACGAGGTACGGAAACAGGCTGTAGGCAAGGCCGTTGAACGCCAGGAGGAAAATGCCGACAGTCGCCGCGAACGGCAGCCAGCAGAGCGTATCCCTGCCCTTCGCCAGCGTGGCCGGCAAGCGGCGCAAGACATATTCCGTCAGCGCGAACAGGGCCGCCGTCATCGCCGGGATGGGCGCCAGCAGGAGAATGTTCGGGAAGGAAAACCATTTATCGAAAATCTGCTGGCTCACCAGCGGCGTCACGACGGACACCGCCACCACGCCGAGCGCGCAGAACAGCAGGCTGCCGCGCGCCCACGCGACCGCCCTCTGCTGCAACGCGCCCTCGGTTTTCATGATCAGCCAGGTGGCGCCGAGCAATGCGTAGCCGGCAATCAAGGCCAGGCCGGTAAATACCGCGAAGGCCACCTGCGGAAATCCATGGTCGAAGCCGACAATGTAGAGCCCGATCATCAGGCCCTGGGCGAAGGTAGCCAGCACCGAGCCGCCGTAGAACGCCATGTTCCATGCATGCTTGTGGTCATCGCGCGCCTTGACGCGGAAGTCGAATGCGACACCGCGCAGGATCAGGCCGGCGAGCATCAGCGCCACCGGCAGATAGAGCTCGCCGAGTATGACGCCGTGGGCCATCGGAAACGCCACCAGCAGGATGCCGACACCCAGCACCAGCCAGGTTTCGTTGGCATCCCAGAACGGGCCGATGGACGCGATCATCGTATCCTTCTCGGACTCGCCGGCACGCCGCAGCAGGATGCCGACGCCGAGATCGAAGCCGTCAAGGATGACGTAGGCCATCATGGCCACGCCCATCAGGCCGAGGAAGACGAGCGGCAGCCAGCCGCCGGGTTGAGAGAGTTCAGGCATGACGTGTTTCTCCAAGCAGGGAACCGGTGGCGCCGACAGTCGGCGGCTCCGGGTACAGCGGTTGGACAGGCTTGCCGTAGCCGGCCTTGCGGGCCAGGTGGAACAGCACGGTGATGTAGGCGACGGTCAGTCCCGCGTACAGGAGGAGGTACATCACGAGCGTGCTGGCGATCATCGGCGCTGGAACATTGGATACCGCCTCCGCCGTGGTCAGGACACCGTAGACCAGATACGGCTGGCGGCCGATTTCAGTGACATACCAGCCTGCCACCGTCGCCACCCACCCGGAAAAGCTCATCGCCACCAATGCGCGTGCCGTCCACGGCGTGACATCGCCGCGGCGCTTGAGCTGCCATGCGCACAGCCAGGAAACGGCAAGCATCAGCATGCCGGTGCCGACCATGACGCGGAATCCCCAGAACAGCGGGGCCACCGGCGGATGCTTGTCGCCGAAGTCGTTCAGGCCCTGGATCTCGCCGTCGGCATCGTGTTTCAGGATGATGCTGGCGACTTTCGGGATGCCGATTTCGAAGTGATTCGTCCTTTCCTCCTCGTCCGGCAAGGCGAACAGCAGCAGCGGTGCGCCGCGCTCGGTCTCCCAGACGCCTTCCATCGCGGCGATCTTGGCCGGCTGGTGTTCCAGCGTGTTCAGGCCGTGCATGTCACCGACCAGGATCTGCACCGGGATCAGCAGCGCCGCAACGGCCACGCCGCTCCGGAGCGCGGCCATCACCGACGGCGCGCGATCGCCGCGCAGCCAGCGGTAGGCGGAGATACCGGCCACCAGGAAGGCGACGGTGAGACCGGATGCGATCAGCATGTGCGTCAGGCGGTAAGGCATCGACGGATTGAAGATGATCGCCATCCAGTCGGTCGCATGCGCCTGTCCGTTGATCATTTCAAAACCGACCGGCGTATGCATCCAGGAATTGAGCGCGATGATCCAGAATGCCGACATCGTCGTGCCGCCGGCCACCAGCAGGGTCGCCAGCGTATGGACGCGACTGGATACGCGCTGCGCGCCGAACAGCATGATGCCGAGGAAGGTGGCTTCGAGGAAGAATGCGGTCAGAACTTCATAGGCGAGCAGCGGGCCGGCGATATTGCCGACGGTTTCCATGAAGCCCGGCCAGTTGGTGCCGAACTGGAAGCTCATCGTGATGCCGGAGACCACACCGAGCGCGAAGGTCAGCGCGAAGATCTTCACCCAGAATTGATAGGCTTCCGCCCACTTGGCGTCGCCGGTCTTGTTGTGACGCAGCTTGAAGAACAGCAGCATCCATCCGAGGGCGATGGATATGGTGGGGAAGAGAATGTGGAACGTGATGTTGCTCGCGAACTGGATGCGGGCGAGCATGAATGCGTCGGTCATGGTGTGCTCTGCGAGGTTGGAGGGTTATGCAAAATTGTTGGTGGTGGCGAATCAACCTGCTGGCTCCTTCCCCCTCTTAGGGAGAAGGTTGGGATGGGGCGGCCCGCGCAGGGGTAGAAAGGTTGCGCGACTGCATCCGCTGGCCTAACCTCACTACCCCCACCCTAACCCTCCCCCTGAAAGGGGGAGGGAACCTGTATATAGAGGGCATCAACTTTCTCCTGTGTCCTTGCCGGACTTCCCGCCTCCCGACAACATCAGCTTGTTCTTCAATTCAAGAAACTTCTGCGCCTTTGCCCCCAGTTTCATCAACTGCACCAGCGTGCGCGTGTCGAGGTGCCGGATGTCGTCAAACCAGTCGCTGACCAGTTCGATCAGGTCATGCATCTCCTGCAGCCGCTTCTGGGCATGCAAATCCTCGTCACTGGAGGCGGTCTGGATCAGGGCATCGCGCAGCATCGACAGCGTCGGGTCGATCTCGCGCTTGCGGCGCTGCTCGGCGAGCGTGCGGAAAATGGCCCATACATCGTCGGGCGTCGAAAAGTATTCGCGACGGTCGTTCGGGAGGTGCTGCAGGCGGATGAGTTGCCACGACGCAAGCTCTTTCAAACCCATGCTGACGTTCGAACGGGAAAACCCGAGCGACTCGGCGATTTCATCCGCATTCAGCGGCTTGGCGGAAACGTACAGCAGGGCGTAGATCTGGCCCACCGTGCGATTGATACCCCAACGGCTGCCCATCTCGCCGAAATGGAGTACGAAGGTTTGAACAAGCGGCGTGAGGTTCATCTCGGTGTTTTTGAATTTTCAGGAATTACTGAAATTCTAGCACAAACCGATATGTGGAATCACTTCGCCTTTCCGTAGCAATCCGCCGGGAAGCCGCACGGGGCGGCGCTTCGGACATGAATTGCCGCTTCCGGTTACATTATGAGCAATAAATAATTTACGGCAGCCGGGTTTGCCGGCTGACTTCCGAGGAGACAACGGATCGCCGGGCAAGCCCGCCCCGCCTGCGGGCTTTTTCTTTGCCCCAAGACACCGGTTCAAGCAATATGCCTATTACTTTCACATTCAATTTCCAGTTCAGCGCTGCGGCGCGCCCTTCCAACGTCCGTACCCCGGAGGCGCCATGATCGCGTCCGGACGGTTTCAAACAATCATGATGGTGCTGACAGGCATGCTGGTGACCCTGGTCACGGTTGCCTTTGCCCGGCTTTCCTTCGGACTGATCCTGCCGTTCATGCGCGAAGATTTGGGATTGAGTTACCAGGCGGCGGGCGCGCTTGGTACGGCGAGTGCCCTCGGCTACCTGTGCCTGGTGATGGCGGCCGGCGCATTCGCTTCCCGCCGCGGCGGCAGGGCGGCGGTCCTGATCGGCGTCACGCTGACCACCGCAGGATTCATCGGCCTGAGTCTCGCAAGCCACTATGTCCTGTTGCTGATTTTCATGCTGCTGCTGGGCTTCGGCACCGCGTTTTCCTTCACGCCGGTCATTTCCCTGCTGGCCGGCGCCTTTCCGCAGCGGCGCGGCGCGATCATCGGCCTGACGAACAGCGGCATCGGCCTCGGCCTTCTGATCGCCAGCGCGGTGGTGCCCTACCTGACGGTCGACGACGAGCACGGCTGGCGACTTGCCTGGGCGGCATTCGCGGTGCCGAGCGCGGTGGCGGTAATGGCGGCACTGATGTTCCTGCCGCGCCTGCCTGCGCATGCCGGTCCCGGCGTGACGTTCGACAAAGGCGTGGTCTTCCGCAACCGCAGGCTGATCGTGGTCGGTTTGCTGTACGGGGTGATCGGCCTGACCTACATCACCCAGGCCACCTTCACATACAGCTTCGCATTGCAGGCCGGCCTGGCGGCCTCGACTGCCGCACAGCTGGCGGCGCTGATGGGCATCCTGTCGCTATTCGCCGGTCCTGTCTGGGGCATGGTGTCGGACCGCATAGGCCGTCCGAGTTCCTTGCTGGCGTCGGTATCTCTTACCCTGGTCGGGATGCTGATTCCCGTGTTCTGGCCGGTGCTGATCGGTTTTGCCGCGCACTACTTCATTCTCGGCTGCACCATCTCCGGCATGTTTACCTCCGTGCTGGCGGTTGCAGGAGAGACGGTCGAACCGCAGCAGGCGCCACTGGCGACCAGCTATGTCACGCTGTTTTTCGCCGGCGGCCAGTTTCTCGGGCCGGCAATCGCGGGAACGATGATCGAACACATGGGATTCCGGGGAACGTTCGCCATCAACAGCCTGATCATCGGATTCGGCGTTTTTCTGACATTGAAACTGCGGCCAGTCAAAGCATGATTTCGCTGTGCAGAATTACGTTTCAATTTCATTGACAGCCTTCCAACGGCTGCGTTAGCGTTATTCCGAATTCAAAAACAAAGGAGACAAAGCATGCGCTGGAAAAACCGTCCACCAGGATCGAACTGGGGCGATTTCGGACCCGATGATCAACTCGGACGCGTCAATCTTCTCAACCGTGAACAGGTACTCAAAGGCGCTGCGGAAATACGCGAAGGCCACAGCTTCTGCCTGTCGCTGCCGCTGAATCTGCCGGGCGGAAATCTGCTGAATCCGCGCCGCAACCCGCCCCGCCTGCAGCCGACCTACCGCGACGGCAAGCCGATGCTGAACTTCCCGATGACGCGGGTCGATGCCGACGCCGTCGACATCATTTCGGACGACCAGGTGCTGATCTCCCTGCAGTATTCAACCCAATGGGATTCACTGGCGCATGTCGGCGCGCGTTTCGATGCCGACGGCGACGGCAACGCGGAGATGGTGTACTACAACGGCTACCGGGCCAATGCCGACGTCAAGGGTCCGCTCGATTACCGGGACGACGGCGCGGAAGTGGAATGCGGATGCAGCGGGCCGCACCTGTCACAGGCCGATGCGCTGGGCATCGAGAACATGGCGGCGCACGGTATGCAGGGACGCGGCGTGCTGGTCGACCTGCATCGGCATTTTGGCGATGCGCGGCAACTGGTCGGGTATGACGAGCTGAGCATGGTGATGTCGAAGGACGGCGTGCAGGTGGAGCCGGGCGACTTCCTGGTACTGCGCACCGGCTTCGCCGAGCGGGTGGTGGCGATGGGCGGCAATCCGGATCCCGACGTCCTGCATCACAGTTGCCCGGTGATGAATGGCCGCGATGAGCGCCTTCTGCAATGGATCACCGATTCCGGGATCAGCGCAATCTGCGCTGACAACTATGCGGTCGAAGCCTATCCCGCCGTGACGGTCACCGGCAAGAAATCGCTGCTGCCGCTGCATCATCATTGCCTGTTCAAACTGGGCGTGCCGCTGGGTGAACTCTGGTACCTGCACGACCTGGCGCAGTGGCTGCACGCCAACAAGCGCAATCGCTTCATGCTGACCGCGCCGCCGTTGCGCCTGCCGGGCGCGGTCGGTTCGCCGGTGACGCCGGTGGCGACGGTCTAAGGGAACGGTCCGCGAAACAACGTCAACCGGTGACAATTCAACGGGGCAGTTTCGGCACGGACCTCGGGGCATAAGCCAGGGCCGAGGAATTTGCTCCGACGTTGGCCGAACTCAGGTCGAACGCCGCAACCGCCTGTCCCAGCGTCGACGCCCTGCCCTGCATGGCCGCCGCCGCGCTTGCCGCCTGCTCCACCAGCGTAGCGTTATGCCGCGTCATTTCGTCCATTGTGGCGATTGCGCGGTTGACTTCCTCGATGCCGGCACTCTGTTCCTGGCTTGCCTCAGTGATGTCGTTCATGATGCCCGCCACATGCTGGACCGCCGCGACGATCTCCGCCATCTGCTTGCCGGCATCGTTTACCAGCGCATTGCCCGATTCGACCTTCTTCACCGAATCGCCGATCAGCTCCTTGATCTCCTTCGCCGCCTGCGCCGAGCGCTGCGCCAGCGTGCGCACCTCGGCGGCCACGACGGCGAATCCCCTGCCCTGCTCGCCGGCCCGCGCTGCTTCGACAGCGGCGTTCAGCGCCAGGATATTGGTCTGGAAGGCGATGCCGTCGATCACGCCGATGATGTCGACGATCTTCTTCGCCGATGCGCTGATGGAGGCCATGGTATGCACGACCTGGCCGACCACTTCCCCGCCCTGCACGGCGGAGCCGGAAGCGGATTGCACGAGCTGATTCGCCTGCCTGGCGTTCTCGGCATTTTGTTTGACGGTCAGGGTCAGCTGCTCCATCGACGATGCGGTTTCTTCCAGCGCGCTTGCCTGTGCCTCGGTGCGGCCCGACAGGTCGGCGTTACCGGCGGCGATCTCGTCGGAAGCGGCCCCGATTTCATCAGTGCCGCTCCGGACCTGGCTGACGATGCGCGACAGGCTGTCATCCATTTCCTTCAGCGCCCGCAGCAATTCGCTCGTCTCGTCCTTGCCGGTGACTTCGATCGGGGCGCCCAGCTTGCCGCCGGCAACCCGCTTCGCCACGCCGACCGCATCATCCAGCGGCCGCGTGATGCTGCGCGTCGTCATCCATGAGAACATGCCGCCCATCAGCACCGTCAGCACACCCATTCCAATG
>NZ_DAIUCO010000160.1:0-11873 GCF_036846085.1 Noviherbaspirillum sp.
TGCCGGCGCCGCTTGCACAACCGGCACCCGAGGCGACGGCGTCGGCAGATGTTCCGGCTTCCGCGCCGGCAGCGACTTCCGCATCCGCCCCTGCACCCAGGCAGAAAGCCGTCGTGGTGAGAAAGGCGGCGCAGAAGCCGGTCGAGAATGCGTCGAAATCCGAACCCGGCGTTCCCGCCGCGGTTGTCCAGACCACCGATGCCGCGGCGCTGGCTGCCATCGATACCAGCGGCTATGCGTTGCCTGGGGTGAAAGTGCAGGCCCGCCGCGGGCGGCGCCCGACCGAATACCAGCCGGAGCAGGAAGAGGTCGCCGCATTGAATGCGGTCGAACGCGCCGAACTGCGTGCCGCGTCCCGCAGCAAGAACCGGCAAGCCAAGGAAAAAGGCAACGATGCCGCCAGCGAAGCACAGCTCGAAGCGCAAAAGGAACAGATCAAGCGGCTCATCGCCATCGGCAAGGAGCGCGGCTTCCTGACGCACGGCGAAATCAACGACCACCTGCCGGAAGACGTGGTCGACGCCGATGCGATCGAAGGCCTGATCGGCACGTTGAACGAGATGGGCATTGCCGTCTACGAACAGGCGCCGGATGCGGAAACCCTACTGCTGTCGGACAAAGTTGTCACGGCGGCAAGCGAGGACGAGGCGGAAGCGGCGGTAGCCACGGCCTTGTCGGCAGTCAATCCGGATTTCGGCCGCACCACCGACCCGGTCCGCATGTACATGCGTGAAATGGCGACGGTTCCCCTTCTGACGCGCCAGCAGGAAATCGATATCGCCCGGCGCATCGAGGAGGGCCAGAAGGACATGATGCAGGCGATTGCCGCTTGCCCGACGACGATTGCCGAAGTGCTGGCTCTGGCCGGCAAGATCGAGAACAGCCAGATGAATGTCGATGACGTCATTGACGGACTGGTCGATGCGGCAGCAGCCGCCGCGCCGCTGCCGGAGGCGGCGGCTGACGAGGCGGTCGACGACGAGGACGCCGATCCGGCCGAAGAGCTCGCCGACGATGAAGACGATGATGCCGCCACCGGCGCGTCCAGCAGCCTGTCGGAAAAGGAAATGCAGGAACTGCGCAAGCAGGCGCTGGCGAAATTCGCCGCCATCTCCGCCGAATTCGAGCGCATGAATGCGGCACGCGAGAAGGACGGCTATGGATCGCCTGCCTACGTCGCGGCCAAGAATGCGATCGTGCAGGAAGTGCTTGGCATGCGGTTCACCGCGAAGACCATCGAAAAGCTCAGCGATACGCTGCGCGCGCAGATGGAAGACCTGCGGCAGATCGAGAAGCAGATCCTGGATGTCGCCGTCAACAAGTGCGACATGCCGCGGGCGCATTTCATCCAGGCCTTTCCCGGCAACGAGACCCGGCTCGAATGGGTGGATGAGGAAGTCGCGGCCGGACGGTCGTACAGCGCCGCGCTCGGCCGCCAGGCGCCTGCCGTCAAGGCATACCAGCAGCGCCTGATCGACCTCGAGGAGCGGGTGCAGGTGCCGCTGGCGGACCTGCGCCAGATCAACCGGCAGATGACCACCGGCGAGAAGCGGGCGCGCCAGGCCAAGCGGGAAATGACCGAGGCCAACCTGCGGCTCGTGATTTCGATCGCGAAGAAATACATCAACCGCGGGCTGCAATTCCTCGACCTGATCCAGGAAGGCAATATCGGCCTGCTCAAGGCAGTCGACAAGTTCGAATACCGCCGCGGCTACAAGTTTTCGACCTACGCCACCTGGTGGATTCGCCAGGCCATCACGCGCGCGATCGCCGACCAGGCGCGCACGATCCGCGTGCCGGTGCACATGATCGAAACCATCAACAAGATGAACCGCATCTCGCGCCAGATCCTGATGGAGACCGGCGTCGAACCGGACGCGGCGACGCTGGCGGCGAAGATGGATATGCCGGAAAGCAAGATCCGCGACGTGATGAAGATCGCCAAGGAGCCGGTATCGATGGACATGCCGGTCGGCGAAGACGGCGATACGCTGCTGGGCGATTTCATCCAGGACGAAACCACGCTGGCGCCGGCCGATGCGGCGATGCATGCATCGATGCGGTCGGTGATCAAGGAAGTGCTGGACTCCCTGCCGGCGCGCGAGGCGAAGGTGCTGCGCATGCGCTACGGCGTCGACATGGCGAGCGACTTCACGCTGGAGGAAGTCGGCAAGCAGTTCGACGTCACCCGTGAACGCGTGCGCCAGATCGAAGCGAAGGCCATGGCCAAGCTGCGCCACGCATCGCGCGCGGACCGCCTGCGCACGCTGCTGGAAAAAGGCTGACGGCAAGCAGGGTCCTGCCACGGGAAGCCGCCGGAACGGCAAAGCGGCATAATCGGCCTGCATGGATGAGCAAATCCATGCAGGCTTTTTTATTGCGCGAACCTCACGGAAAGGAGGACCGGCATGGACAACAAGCAGCCTCACAAGGCGGACTACCTGATCATCGGCGCGGGTATCGCCGGCGCATCGATCGGCTACTGGCTGGCACCGCATGCCAGCGTCATCCTGCTGGAAGCGGAAAGCCAGCCCGGCTATCACAGCACCGGGCGTTCCGCGGCGCTGTTCTACGAAAGCTACGGCCCGCTTCAGGTCCGCGCACTCACGCGTGCCAGCCGCGCCTTCCTCGACGCACCGCCGGCCGGCTTCGCCGCGCATCCGATCCTGTCGCCGCGCGGCGCGCTGATGGTGGCCATTCATGGCCAGGCCGATCTGCTCGACAAACATGAAGCGGTCGTGCGATCGGTGACCGCCGGTGTGCGGCGGCTCGATGCCGACGAAGCCTGCGGCTTGGTCCCTGTGCTGCTGCGCGAGCGGATTCTCGGCGCGGTGCTGGAACCGGACGCTGCCGATATCGATGTCCATTTGCTGCACCAGGGTTTCCTGCGCGGCGTGCGAACCGCCGGCGGCGCCGTGCATTGCGATGCGCCGGTCACCGCCATGCATCAAGCCGGAGGGGCGTGGCATGTCGCGGCGGGCGGACGGGAATTCGAAGCGGCGGTGGTGGTCAATGCCGCCGGCGCCTGGTGCGACCGCATCGCCGCGCTTGCGGGCGTGCCGCAGGTCGGGCTGGAACCGAAACGCCGATCGGCGTTCATTTTCGCGCCGCCGGAAGGCATGCCGACGGCGGACTGGCCAATGTTCATCGGCGTCGACGAATCGTATTACGTCAAACCGGATGCCGGCATGCTGCTCGGCTCGCCGGCCAACGCCGACCCGGTCGAGCCGCACGATGTCCAGGCGGAAGAACTCGATATCGCGATGGCCATCGATCGCATCCAGCAGGTGACCAGCCTGTCGATCCGCCGTCCGCAGCGGGTGTGGGCGGGCTTGCGCTCCTTTGTCCGGGACGGGGACTTCGTCGGCGGTTTCGATCCCGCCGCGCCCAATTTTTTCTGGGCGGCGGCGCAAGGCGGCTACGGCATCCAGACATCGCCCGCCGCCGGCGAGTTGTACGCGGCGATGCTCAGGGGCGTGGCTATTCCCTCTTACCTGGAAGACGCCGGCGTGCGCCCGGGCGAGCTGAATCCGGGCCGGCTGCGCTGAGTTCGTTCGGCTTCGCCGGGCGCTCGATGGTCAGGTGTGCAACAGCCCGAGGCTGGCCGCACGACGTACGGCGGCATTGCGCTTGCTGACGTTCAGTTTCAGGAAGATGCTTTTGACATGCGTCTTTACCGTCTCGGGCGTGATTTTCAATATCAATGAAATTTCCTTGTTGGATTTGTCCTGCGCCACGAGCTGCAGCACGCTGACTTCGCGCGGACTGAGGGTGATGGCGACGTTGGCCGCGTTCCCTGCGCCGGCGTCGGCAAGCTCATTGACAAACGCCATGTGCGCCATGTTGCCGACGTCCTGCGGTGCATGTTTCTTATATGCCGCAATCAGCGGCATCAGGCCGACGGGTTGCGACAGGATCGCCCCTTTCAGTCTGATGGGCTGGGCAATGGCAATCACTTCATCGAATCGCCGGATACCCTCCTCTCTTCGTCCCGACTCGATTTCCGCATATGCCAGCGGCACGGCGCTGAGCACCGTGCTGTAGACGTCACCGAGGCGTACGGCATCCTGGTAGACGGTGTCGAAATGCCGCCTTGCCTCTTCGAACCGGCCTGACGCCAGCGCGAACTGGCCTTCGGCGAGTTCCACATAGGTTTTTACCTGGGCCGGAAGGACCTGATCGGTTTTTTGTGCCGCAGCGTACACGTCGCGAATGCGGATGAGGCTGGCGCGTGCCTGCGCGATGCCTTTCTCGCGCAGGAAGAAACAGACTTTCTCGTATGCGGCGATGACCTGCAGCCTGGCGACACCGGAGAGCGCCGCGGTCCGCTCCCATTTTTCAAGCAGGCTCAATGCATATTCATTTTCCTGCCGCAGAGCGGCAACGTTTGTCGCCGCGGTATACGTGCTGCAGATGACGTCGATGTAGCCGGTTTGCGGAACCAGGTCCAGCGCATCGTTCAATGCCGCTTCCGCCGCAGGCAGTTCGAGTTTTTCATAATGGATCAGCCCGAGCATGCCGCTGCACAACGCCCCCATCACCGACGATGATCCTGGCCGGGAATTGGCGCGCCGCTGCGCCTCTTCGAGGTGGCGCTGCGCACGGTCCAGGTGCAGCTGTGTTATTTCGGCGATGGCGAGCAATATTTGCTGGTAGACCATCGGCATGAAGGAGTACTCATCATCCCGGCCCTTGGAGGCCAGCAGCGAGTGCTGGTAAAACTCGGTCCACTGCCTGAACTGCAAAAACGAATAGGCGGCCACGCTGCGCAGTGTTTCAGCCAGCGCGGGATACGCGATCGGCTGCTCCAGGCATTCCACCGACAGCTTGAGCGCGACATCGAGGTCGTCGATCCTGCATGCCCAGATCGCGCGGATGGCCTGCAGGTGCCAGTCATGTTCGGCGCTGCGCGAGGAAGGCTCCGCCTGCAGCCGGCTGTCGATCAGTTCGATCAGGTCGGAAAGACTGGCGTTTTCCTGGTCCTGGTCGGTGAGGACCCGCACCATCGCAATCGCGCGCAGGATGCGCAAGGGCGTGGTCGGCCTTTTCGTCAGCTGCAGGCGGTTCTCCCACGCCAGCAGCGTCAGCAGGTCGCCCTTGTATGCCAGTCTCGGCGCACAGGCCTCGATCCATTTGATCGCCATGTCGATATTGTCCGCCGCCAGCGCCTGGTTGACCGCCTCGGACCAGTAGCCCTGTGCTGCATACCACTGGCTGGCACGGCTCGCAATATCGACGACATAGTCGCGGTTCTGCGCCAGGAGCCGCCTGGTTACGGATTCACGGGTGAGATCGTGGCAGCCGAACCAATAGCCGTCCTCCGTGACTTTTGCCAGCAGATTGTGCTTGTGCTCGACCTCGTCGATGAGCGCACGCGGTTCCGCAATGCCGGTCAATGCGACGAAGAGCGGGCCGCACATGCGTCCGACGATGCAGGTCATTTCCACCAGCCGTACCTGTTCCCGGTTCAATCCGGCCAGTACCGCGCCAAGCAGCTTTTCCATTCCCTCCTCGGCCATGTCGCTGCCGGGACCGATGGGCGACTGGCGGGCGCAGATGGCGTTCGAGGCGACCATGATGCGCAGCGCCGCCGCCCAGCCTCCGGTGAGCGCGTGTGCAATCGATGCCTGCTTGTCATGCTTGCTGTAGGCGCCGAACAGTTCCCGCGTTTCCGCCTCGGTGAAGCGGAGATCGCCGGCATTGATCTTTAGCACGGAGCCCGGCTTGCCCTCGTCGAAATCGGCCACGCCGTGCGGCCGGGACAGCAGCACCATGTGGAAATTGGATGGTGCATTGCGGAGCAGGAAGCGCACCGCGTCCTTTACCGGCGGCTGGGTGATGAGATGGAAATCGTCAAGGAACAGGAAGAACTCGCTGCCCTCTTCCGCGATGTGGTTGATCAGGTTCGAGATCAGTGGATAGCCCTGCAACGGATGCGGGGCAAAGCGCGCGGCAGGAAGCGTCTGCAGGGACTGGTCCTGGTAGGCATAGCCGATGGAGAAGGCAAGGTATTGCAGGAAACGCGTCAGTTCATTGTCTTCCTGGTCCAGGGCGAGCCATCCGACAACGGCATCCTTGGCGCGCAGCTCCCGTGCCCACACCGCGCCTATCGTGGTCTTGCCGAATCCCGACGGGGCGCTGACCACGGTGAGCGACGTCTCTTCGATCAATGCCGCATGCCTTCCGAGCCGGGGCCGCGCCACCAGCTTTGCGCTTGAGCGGGGCGGCCGCACTTTCGGCAGCAGAAGCGGCAGGTGGGTCGCATCATGCATCACGATTCAATACCTCGAAGTGGACGTACGGGAGTAGCGCCTGATTGTAGTAGGCGGCCAAAAACGCACTTTGATCTGTTGTTTCACCGCGTAAGCGCGGCTTCCCGCACTGTGGGCTGTTCGTGTAATTGGGCATTCCTGTCTCCGGTTAGTTCGCCGTCGTCGATCCGCATGCACTGTGCACTGGAAACCGGTATCCCCCTAATGGGGGATACGCGCAGGCTGCGATATCGACAAGCTTCCGCTCCCCCTTCCGGGGGATGTTCTTTTTTTGTGAGGTCAACATAATCAAGCTTCGCAGTCAGGGTTGCAGATAGCCCCCCGCCGGCATCGCATCACCGCCTCGCAGGGCCATGACTCCGGCATTTCACGGTGTGCCTCCACACCGGTTTGCCGCGGGTGCAGCGCCCGACTCTTCAAGCATGCGCAGGATTTCATCATCAAACTTTTAGTAAAGGAGCAAGCCCGACCAAAAAGCAATACCGGGTGCAACGCACCAACACCAATACCACCTCATACCAATAATTCGGAGACAAGAATGATGATTCAAAAAACGGTTGGCGCTTTGCCAACTGCGTTCCCACGCGCCGGTATCCGCGCCATGAAAGCCGGCCTGTTCGCTACTGCACTGCTCTGCTCCTACGGTGCGCAGGCACAAGTAGCGGTATTCCAGGAAAGCTTTTCTTCCGGCCTCGGCAACTTTACCTCGACAGGCACGGTAAGCACCAGCACCGGCGCTGCGCGCCTGGAAGGCTGCTATGGCTGCACCGATGGCGCCATCACCTCCAACCCGATCAATACGCAGAACTTCACCGGCCTGAGCGTCAGCTTCGACCGTGTCACTTCCGGCCTCGATACTGGCGAAGCCGGTATTGCGGAATACTCGACCAACGGCACCACCTGGACCACGCTCGAATCCACCCGCGCCACCACCAGCGGCCGCGTGACGTTCAACCTTCCCGCAGCCGCGGAAGGCCAAACCGGATTGCGCCTTCGCTTCCGCGTCGATGGCAGCCTGAGCAGCGAAACCTACACCGTCGACAATATCCAGCTCACGGGAACCAGCGGTGGTGGCGGCACGACCAATCCATTTGCGAAAGGACCAAATCCAACCACCACCTCGCTCGAGGCAAGTGTCGGCCCCTTTACCTACACCACAACCACCGTCTCCTCGTTCGCAGCCAATGGCTATGACGGCGGCACTATTTACCATCCAACCAACGTGGCCGGACCGTTCGCCGCAATCGCCATCTCCCCCGGCTACACCGGCACCCAGGAAACGATGAGCTGGTGGGGCCCGCGCCTGGCATCGCATGGTTTCGTGGTCATCACGATCGATACCAACTCGATCTACGACCAGCCCTACCAGCGCGCTCCGCAGCTGATGGCAGCGCTGAATCAGCTTGTTCAGTTGAGCAACACGAGTTCGCATCCGATCTACCGCAAGGTGGACCCGAACCGGCTCGGCGTGATGGGTCACTCGATGGGCGGCGGCGGCTCGCTGATTGCGGCTCGCGACAATCCTTCGCTGAAGGCAGCGATCCCGCTGGCGCCATGGAACAGCAGCGACAACTTCTCGACGGTCCGTGTACCTACCATGATCATCGCCTGCGAGAACGATTCGATCGCGCCTGTATCCAGCCACGCATCGCCGTTCTATAACAGCATCCCGTCGACGGCCACCAAGAAAGCCTTCATGGAGATGAACAACGGCGATCACTTCTGCGTCATGAACGGTGCCACCGAGTACTACCCGAAGATGGGCAAGTACGCAGTGGCATGGATGAAGCGCTTCATGGACAACGACACGCGCTACAGCCAGTTCCTGTGCGGCACGCCGCACCAGGCGGATCTGTCGAGCTCGCTGATCTCCGAGTATCGCGAAAACTGCCCGTACTGATCTGATCCGCATCATCGGCATGTAAGCATTCAGCCCATGCCACGATGGAGCCGGCGCATCCGCGCCGCGCTCCATCAATACTTTTCCATTGCATGCGAAAGCATGCGGAGAGTCCGTCATGAAATTGCATATCGTGTTGCCGTTCCTTCTTGCACCGATTGCCGGCGTGCTGATCGGCGTGCAAATTTTCGAAGGCACGGAGAATGTCGCCGGCGCGGGCGGCAGTACAAAAAACAGCAGTGTCCAGGCGCAGCCGGCCAGCCGGCAGGAAAGCCATGCATCACAGGCATCGGCAGGACCCAACGCCGAACAGGCCACGACCGGCTTTGCATTTGCCGACCTCATGTCCATCATGCGCAAGGGCGGGACGGGCGTCTCCGCACCCGCATTGCGGGCATCGTTCGAAGCGACCCTGCAGCAGCAACCGGGCGAGAATAAAACCCGCGCCATGCAGAGCGCGTTTAACGGATGGGTGCTCGAAGCACCGGCGGAAGCCCTTGCCCACATGGATAGCATTCCCGCCGAGGAGCGCCAGACGATCGTCGCCAATGCCCTCGCGGCCCTCGCGCAGAAACGCCCCGAGACATTCGCCAGCTATTCCAAGGCAATCGGCCAGGAAACCGGCACGGTGATCGCCGCGACCCTGGGCGCCATGTCGGAAAGCAACCCGACCGAGGCGCTTGGCTGGATTGCCCAGTATCCTCACCTCAATGAGAAGGGCGAGCTGACCGCCGTCGTCCTGCCGGGCTTGATCCGCAGCAATGTCGCGCTTGCCGCGCAGACCGTGGCGTCAATGACCGATCGCGCACCGGTCTCGCTGATCCAGCAGGTGGCCGTGTCCTATGCCCAGCATGACCCTGCGCAGGCATACCAATGGGTCAATCAGGTCATACAGGAACGGTCCGATGCTTCCCCGGCGCAACTGCTCAACCACGTCAGCAGCAGTCTTGCCGCCAGCAATCCGGCGGAAGCGGCGAAGTACCTGAACCGCACCGACGACCCGGCGATCAGGCAGAGCCTGATGAGCGAGATCGCCATACGGCATGGGCAGGAAAGTCTGACGACGGCGTGGAACTGGCTCAGCCAGTACAACAGCGACCCGCAGTATGCCGAGGCGGCGCAGAACCTGCTGTATCGATGGTCGTACACCAAGCCGGAGGAAGTCGCACGCATCCTTCCAACCCTGACCAACCAGGAATTGCAGGCGGCGGCGGGAACACGCCTGTCGATATTCTGGCAACAGCGCGACCAGGCGTCCTACCAGGCCTGGCTCGCATCGCTTCCGCCCGGCAGCCTGAAACAGGCGGCAACCCTGACGCAATAGTCCGGCCGACCGCATATTCGCCGGTCGGTTGATCCAGCCAAATCCGTGCCGGCGGATGTTTGCTATGCTTTTCGCAGGCCGGCGCATCGCAGCGCGGCATACGAAAGGACAGGCCATGGAATTTGAAGTGATCACTGTCGCCGTCGACACGACGGCGCAACCCTATCGCATCGGGGAAATCCGCAACGAGCGCATCGACACCACGAATCCCGACAGTCCGTTCACCGGCTGCACGACGATTCAGGAAATGGAGTTTGCCTATGAACGGTACTGCAACTACCGGGATGATCCGGATATGGTGAGCAATCCGGCGATGAAGGTGAAGGTGTTGTCGGTGAATCCGGTATTCGCGGCGTAGCGCGGCATACCGGATCGGAGGGGCTGTTAAATCCAGGACTCCCGCACCAGCGGATCGTCCCTGTCGCTGCGTTCAAGGCGGAACAGTCCCTTGGGCAGCTTGCTGCGCACATCGATCAGCGTGTCGCCGATCACGACATCGCCGGTGGGCCGGTTCAGGAGCAGCCGCCGCGCAACGTATTTGTCCGGGTAGTCCGGCGGCGCCTCGTACACCACCCAGATGGAATCATCGTTATTGTCTGTTGCATCACTCATTGCTTCTCCGGTTGATGATCGCCGCGCGTACCAGCCCGGGCGCGCGGATCGATCGGTTTGCATCGTTGATAACGCCCTTGCCTTCATGGCAAGGGCGGGAATTCAGTCCTGCCGTATAGATTCATTGGCGACCGCTTCACCGCTCGCATTGTAGAGTATCCGCATGTCCATCCGCCCGTCTTTGTCGGCGTCGCGTTCCTCGGCATGCAGTTTGCCCAGGTTGAAATACTGGATGCGGCGCGGCAGTGCGCTGGCGGGATGGAGATACTCGACCGACTGGAGCGTGCCGTGCCGATAGGTGGAACGCAAGTCATGAAAGCCGTCGCCGTCGGTATCGGTTTCCCGCAGGTGGGGATGGCCGGCGCGGAAAGTCTGGCGCGATTCGAACCTGCCGTTGAAGTCGTCGTCCGACACGGCCGATTCGAGGATGCCGTTGCTGCCGTAGGCGGTGATGTAATCCACCCTGCCGTCAAGGTTGCGGTCCGCCTCAGTCTTCACCGGACGGCCCGCAGGGGAATACGTCCGGTGCTCGTCGGGCACGCCATCGAGATTGTGGTCGATGCCATCGGTCATGACGGGCGTGCGGTAATACCCGTAGGCACAGATCAGGCCGGCAATCACACCGGCGGCGAACACCCCGAGCCGTCGGCCGCCGTTTGCGGGGGCGGATTCGTGAACCTGCGGCGGCTGGGCCGCGTCCCACTCATCGACGATCGCCTTGGCTGCTGCATAGTCCTGCTCCGCCACCATCACCCTCACCAGCCCGGCCGCAGGCAATTCACCGATGCCTCCTTGCAGATATTCGCCGTCGACCCGGCCGGACAACCCCTTCTGCTCCAGCAGATGGAGAATCATGTACGCCTCGACGGCATTGGATGCCTGATAGAGTGGTGTCATCGAATGAGGATGGCGGTTAATTAGATCCGATGGTAAATGAAATCGCATTGCAATGGTCGAGGTCCATCAAACATGAACGACGAATTCAATCTCCAGCGCTTCATCGATGCGCAAGACCCCCTGTATGACAGGGTACGCGCCGAGCTGCGCGCCGGCAGAAAACAGAGCCACTGGATGTGGTTCGTCTTTCCGCAGATAGAGGGACTGGGCCATAGCGCGACGGCCCGCACGTTCGCCATCGCGTCGCTCGCTGAAGCAGCAGCCTACCTGCGCCATCCGCTGCTGGGCAAGCGGCTCAGGGAATGCGCCGCACTGGTAGCGGCAGTGGAGAACCGCACGATCGCGGAAATCTTCGGGTATCCCGACGACATGAAATTCCACTCGTCGATGACGCTGTTCGCGCATGCTGCGCCGGAGGAAGCGGTGTTCCGGGAATGCCTGGACAAGTATTTTGCAGGGAAGCGAGATTCGTTGACGTTGGCACGGTTGGGGGTGTGACCTCGTACGGAGTTCTGCACGGATCGAGGGTTACACCAAATTTTGTGTTCGCTTACGTCTGCAAGGTAAAGAATGGTCAACTCCCTCCTCTTCAAGAGGAGGGTCGGGGTGGAGATGGTATGGCCGTTCATCCCCTTTTAGCGACGCCAAAAGTGCCCCAGTCAAAACGGATAAAGAAGCGAAATTTGTCTGAGCCGCAGGCGAGTTTATTTCGCTTCCCGTTGTGACCGCCTCACTTTTGGGCACCCCGAAGGGGCGGCGATAACGGTTCGCTGGAGCAGTGCTCCAGCCCTTTTTTGCCTCCTTTTTTGGCGAAGCAAAAAAGGAGGTGGCCCGCCGGGGCCAGTCCCGGCTAGTCTCTTCGAAGAAC